>NZ_JBEXUS010000018.1:0-107676 GCF_040614455.1 Nocardia sp. NPDC005978 | reverse complement strand
TGTCTGGCCAGGACCTTCACTGCCTGACCGGACTTCCATCGCCGCCAGACTTCCTCCACCTCGGCCTCGGACAACGGAGTTCTGGTCATCACACACCACCTCGTTCAACTGAACAAAACCAGTGTTGCGCTAACCCATTGAGACCACACCGAATATCGTGCGGCAAGGGACCACATATCCAGAGGTTGGATCAGGGAACTCAGTACGGGGATGGATTCCGAATCGGCTATACAGAGTGTTGAAGAAGCTCTTCCTGTGATTGCCGAACCACGGGCTAAGTTCGTCTGCACGTCCCTCATGTTTCGCAGACAGAGTCCTAGCAGGCCATGCATCGGTGGAGACGTGTTTGCAGGGGAATTCGAGCGTTGCGTGAACGCTGTCCATTTCGCTGCCTCGTTCGGGATCGGCGGACTGTCAGCGCTCACGTGATGCTGAGGTGACCGACTTAAATCGGAAGCCCTGCGGGCAGATATCCGGATCCAGCTTGGGTGTGCCAACCGTGCGCGTGCACCGCGAGGGCCGTCAATCCGATCGCCGGTAGTGGGAGCAGGACGCGAGGCTGTGGATTGTCGCCGGACTGTTCCCGATACCAGGCCAGCCACATCTGACGCTCATGCTCGAACGCGGATTCGTCGTCGGCCAGCAGCGCGCGCAGCATCCCTGCAACCGAGCCTGGATACGTGGGAACGCTCGCCAAGCACGAAAGATGGTGCTGCCGAATTTCAGTCGGTGGTCGACGCAACCACCATTCCGGATAGTCGCCGTCCACGTAGTCGCTCAACGCGTTCATGACGAGCCCGTCCGCACTGTCACCACAGATCGCGTAGACCTCCGGCGCTGAGTCCTCCGCGAGCACGCCACCGCATCGGGCTACCGCGCCACCCATGATCATCAGCCAATACGCGTCCAGCCACCGGTGTACGGGCGGCGTTTTCTCCTGTAGGTAGTGGAAGTCCCAGTCTTCCGAGGTGATGGCCTCGTCGATCATGGGCAGTTGAATATCGTGGTCCCCATGGGGCCAGCTCTCGAGCCCGATCGCACCGAACGCTGCTTCTGCGGCGGTACGAATCGCGATGCGTGCGGAGTCGGAACCTAGATCGAGATCCGATAGCAGGGCGGCGCCGAGGTAGTCCCGGAGCGTGTCGATCATTCTCCATAGCTCCGCCACCGGGTCCTCGGTGAAGTATCTAATTTCGTACCAGGAATCCAGAATTCGTCCGACTATGCCGTCCAAGGCCGCCTCGATGTGATCGATGCTGACGCCGTGCAGCGGGAACCCCATAGTTGATCTCCTCGGTTGTGCTGACACAGGGTATCGCCTGGTTGTGATGACCGCTCAAGCCAGGATCGGATCTCGACACTCGGCCGTGCGGTTGGGAATGTCCGCACATGCCGCGTGGCGCGCTGACCGGGTCGCACGGTGGAAGCTCTACCGGCCGTGCCGATCCGGGGCAACAGAGCGCTGCGGATTCGGACTTCAGCGCCGTTGTAGATTCACAACGGCGCCCGCCACCATCGCCAGTCGGTGTCAGAGCGAAAGCCCTGGGCGGCTTCCACAATCCGGGCGTCGAGTTCGCTGACGAGCAGATGTAGCTCACGGGAACTGCGAGCGGGAAGTGCGTGCATGACCTGTTCGAGATGATCGCGATAACCGATCGATGCCGGGTAGCATTCGCGAAGGTCACAGTCGTGGTCAACGAGTTCGCTGACGATCTCGCGGGTTGAGCGGCCCGCGAGTTCACGCCAGGATCGGTATGCCATCGCAGTGGCGTTGGGACCGAAACGGATTCGGTCCAATCGGCGAATGTGAGCGGTACATGATCCCGACAGACGGTCGATCGTGAGGTAGCGGTCGGGTGGGCGAAGCGGATACTCGGCCCGGACCGCTGAGGGGCGCCTACGCGGCATTGCCCTTTCGGTTGTTGATCACCCAAACACCCTACCGCGCAGCAACGGACAGGCTCAGACACTAGATCGCCGTTCAGCTCCAGCTTGGCCGTAGGACTCAGACCGATTCCGGGCAAGCTGATTGGACGATCGACAACCCATCCGGAAATGCCGCTTACAAGGCTGTTCGAACCGGTCAGGCCGCGGCCGGCCGAACTCACTGATCTGCCGATGAGCGCTTGAGGGAATGGGCCTATCGATCCGGAGGAGAGAATCGATTCATGTCGTGATCGGTGCCGATCCATCCGTCGTGGTCCATGGTGACCGGTATGAGACCGCCGATCGAAGTCACCAGCCATGCGAGAACTGGTTCGGTTGCGGAGTCGGGGTCGTGCCGTCCGCGTCCTCGCTGACTGGCGTGCCATCCACCACCGGGAAGGACCGCCACAACCTGGCTGGCCTTTTCGAGATGTGAGAAGTCGGAGTAGTCCGTAACCGGCCGCCGCACACCCATTTCGGGATCGACTACCAATGCGGTTCCAGTGGCAGGATCCCACCCGTCGACCTCACGTTGTCGACCGATTTGGGTGTCGGTGCCCGTGAAGATGGCGACCCAGCCGGTATGAACGAAGTCGCGAGACAACTGCATGCTGAGCATCATGCCGGTCGCTGCCGTTCACCGCGGAGTCGACAGGTCGGTCGTCCTGACATGCCGCATGCCGCGCCGACCGAACCGGTCAGCAGGGCGCAGTCGGTACCGCGGCGCGGAAGCCGGCGATGGGTCCGTGATCGTGAGATGGTTTGGCCATGAGCCGGACCACCTTCGTGAACATCGACGGCCGTGGTTTCTGGGCCTTGGATGACGCATTCGGTGCGTGGCTCGCCTACCTGGTCGAACAGATCGACGGCAACGACCGACTACCCGATGCGTGGCTCGCTTCGATGGTTGAAGACTGGCGTGTTGCTGCGGCCATCACGGACTTCGGCTTGAGCTTGACGTTCGAGACCGATCAGCAGCGTGGATGGATCAGCGAGTACGCCAATTCTGCGCGTGATGCGGCCGTCGCTGTTGGCGATGTTGCCGAGGAACAGTTGTGGAAGTGGATGATCCTGCCGGATATGGCTGTGTCGCAGGGCTATTCGCGAACCGAAGGCGGGATAGGGCTGCATCGGATCCTCGAAGTCGCCGACGGTTTCATCGCATTGGTGGACGGCCGATTCCAGCCTGACCCACCGTCGGGCTGGTGGTTCCTCGGAACAGGCGGCGGGATGCTGGTTATCGAGCGCCATGCCGATTCAGCGGACCAATAATTCGGGCTCATCGGCACCAGCTACGAACACGAAATGCACGACCCTAGGACACGCGCGCTCATGCCGCTGTTCGCGCTGACCGATCCGTCCAGCGGCGGCGCAGCCGGTTGGCCGATGTCGGATCGCACGGTCACCGAGTTGGCTGGCTTTGTCGATGCGGGTCGGAAGGGCACAGGTGTAGCCGCTGATACGCCCGTAGGGTTCGACAATGGTCACCGCCTTCTACCACGTCGAGTTCGCATTCGATCTCACCGATCAGATGACAGATGACGAGATCAGCGAACTGCGATGGCATCTGGGACTGGGATCGCGCCCGTCAAGCCCGGTAGCCATAGAGCAGGGTCTGCCGCTGCCTTTCAGACACGGCGGGGCGTACTTCGAATCCGACGAAGACCTGTTCGCGGCACTCGCCCGTCGTCATGACGGCGACGGATGGCGGTTGACCGCACGCCAGGAGGCGGACGAGGAAGAACTCTGGTCGTTGTGTCCGTTCCTCGACTGGCTGACATCGTGGATCGAGCCGTCCGTTCGAAACGCCGACGGTTCGATTCCGGTTGGACGACTGAGGTTCTACGACGAGCAGGAGTGGACGGGATTGGGAATCGATCGCGATGGATTGAGGTGGGAGGAACCCGCACCGCTGGATCGACTTCGGTCTGCGCCTACCGCTCGATCGTGGTGGCGGTTCTGGTGATTCCCACTCTCCGACAGCGCCACTGACCAACCTTGCCTTCGGGCGGCTCCACGCCGGCCTCATCCCGCACCCGCAGGCACCCTGAAATGCCGCATGGAGCATTGAGCGAACCGGCCGGTGTGACACATTGGTGTTCGATCTTCCCTCAGTCGGCGCCGGGGCCGGGTCTACCGGGGAGATGGTGGCCGATTTCGTCGGCGCGCACGACGAGCAGGTCCATGCAATCGTGAAGGTGTGGGAGGGGCTCCCCCAGGTGGTCACGCACCAGAGCGACGGCCTGAATGGCAGCGCCGGATGTAAGTAGTGCGTCGAACTGAGCCTGGGCCTCAGCCGACATCTGATCCCATAGTTCCTGAGGTGCACGCTCTTTGGCCATCTGAGCACACCACCACATAGTCGGCCAGGGCGGCGAACCATTTTTCAACGAAGCGGGACGGCGACGCAATCATCCGCTATTGCCGCATGTCGGGCTGTTCGGAACGGCCACGCGGCACTCCCGAAGATCAACGTGGCGAGTTCATTCAGGGCTACACACACGGGCGATCGGCCAGAACACGCACTGACACAACACATTGCGTCGTGTTCGGACCGGTGAGAAGCAGGCCGAACGAACGCACTGGACCGCCGAGATCTGTGCGCTCTCGGAGGTGGCAGGTGAGGTGGACCCGTGGTGAAGTGAGGATGTGATGAGCCAGAGCCCCCCACCTAACTACTACGGTCCGGACGGGTCAACGACGGCCCCCTCGATCAAGTCTGTGGCCGATTGCCGTGATGTGTACGAGTTCCTCGACGACCTTGTGCGGCCACGGCCGTTGATGTGGGTTCGCGGCGGTTCACTGCGAGAACTCGAGACGATGCTGTTCGGCTACAGCGTCGCGCTCCAAATGCATTCCGTGTCTGAGGAGTTCGCTTTCGGTCCGAATGGCCCCTTCTGCCGTTGGCTGTTCAAGGAGTTCAGGTGGGGCATGGCCTGCGGATGGGCGTGGGCCATCGAGGACAACCTGGCTGAGGGCGAGACCGCGATGGACTCATTCTTCAGGCTGCTTGATCAGTACCGAGGCGTCAGCGGAGCACAGCAGTCGAGCGGCCTCTGAACTCTGCGCGCGTCATGGACCGCTGACCGAACCGACCATGTCATCTGGACGTGCTGTCACGATCGAGCAGGGACTTCCGAAAGGTTTGCGAAGTTAGATGTCTTGCCCTTCAGAACTGGAATCAGCGGGCGGGTTCGGCGCGCTATGCGGGCCGCGCTCGACGGCACGAGCCGGACCACGCCACCGATGCGGTGATACCCGAACCAATGCAGCTCGGCGACATACTGTCCGCGATGTGGCAGATCGGCGTCATGATCGAACCCTGGGCCGAGGAACTTCGTTGCCACTGCCGACCAATGGACGGTGCGGTTCATCACCGAACATCCCGATGCTTACTCGACGAAAGAGCGACGGTCCGAGTCGATTCGAGGTCGGCGGACATCCGCTTTTCTTGCGCTGCCGGATCCGTTTCCGGAGCGTTCAGTGACGGCGCTCATTGGGCAACGGCCGACGCGGACTCAGCGCGACGCCATCGCGCAGAACCGTCGACGGGTCGCAATCCGCGACGACGACCCGCCGTCCCCGCGAGCCCGATTCCACCATTACGAACACCGTCGGTGGAAGGTTCTGCACGACGGGAGGTTCGACCCGATACCCGTGGACGGGGCGGGCGGTCCAGCCGGTGCTGTTGGACTCCGCCGAGGATGAGCCTGTCGACACCGACCTGCCCCAGACTGTCGGCGAAGGTTCGTACGGATTCTTTGTCAGTGTCGGTACTGACCCGCCCCGGCTGTCGGACACGTCGGCGCTCGTACCTCGGGACGTGCCGACCTGCTCGGTGAGCTCGGACAGCACGAACTTGAACCCCACACCGACGAATTCGGCGGCGATCGCGGCCTCGTGTGGGTCGGCCAATCGCATGAAACAGGTGACGCCCGATCCGCCGAGGAAGTCGCGTAGATCCTCGCGTAGGTGCTCGATCAGCAACATCAGCCGCACTCCGAGACGACGAGCCTGCCGGGACAAGGCATCGAGGTCGCTCAGCCCAAGGCCCGCCACACCCGCGACGACGATGACATCGGGGTCCACGGTGGCCCGTATGCCCAGGTATGAGACCGGGGTGTCCTGGAGTCGCATGTCGTGGAGCAACCGATGGAACACCAGCAGGTCGAGGAACTCCTTCCGGCGGCCATCGGTGACCTCGTTCGCCACGATCGTGAGCCCAGCCGGTGGCCACAGCGGCGCGAACGTCGCGGCCGCAGGCTCCGCGGCCGACGATCGGCCGGCGGCGAGCCCGGTTAGTTCGGCCTGGAGATCCAGTTCATCGGTGGTGATCCGTTTTCCGCCGGATGTGTGCCTGTAGGTGGTCAGGTGCGCGAATTCGTTGTCCGAGAGCAGGTCCTGCGCGTGCGGATCGTAGGTCCCGCGCAGCACACCGAGTCCGGCTTCGATCCGTGCGAAGGTGATCGGGAATTCGAGGTGTGCACACACCGCAGCGACCGAGCGCAAACCCGAACTGCGGGTTCCGATTCCCGGGTTCGGGACCGATTCGCGCAGCGAATGCACCGCGGCCGACACCAGTTCCGCGACCTCCTTACCCGACAGTCCATGCAGCAGGCAGTCTTCGCCGGTCCGCGGCGTCCACGTGTCGGGAGCACCGTTGTCCGTGCGAGCGGTGTTGTCCGAGAACGCGAATGCTCGCACCGAGTGCCCGCGAGCGCTGGCATGCGACCCGAGGTCGTTCGCGACGTGATTTTTGCTGAAGTCCAGCACCAGTGCCCGTCCACCCGCGGTGAGCAACGAAGCGCACATGGTCGTCACCATCGCCGACCAACCCCGCTGGGTCCCACCGAACACATCGAGCCGTGCCGTGCCGTTCGCCGGAGACACCGGGAACCACACCCGTGCACGCAGAACGCGCTGATATTCGGCGCGATCATGGGCGGCAACCTGCGCCACCCAGCGCTCGTGCGCGGACTCGAACGATGCCTCGTTCGCCTTCCTCCGCCGCCGGAAAAGCTCGAGACGGATCAGGTAGATGCTGTACATCAGGACCAGCGGCACGGCCGGCAGGGCGACGAACAGCCCTTCGTAGCCCGGTTCCCCGGGGTCCGCGGGATAGGCGTGCCTGCCCCACGCCGGAGGCCAGCAGAACCACGTCATCACAACGGCGACAATCCAGCCCGCCGCGGCCCCCGCGATGGGGACCCGCGACGGAATCAACTGTGGGCGGTCGTTCAACAGCGGCGAAGCCGACGGCGGCGCGGGGGGAATGAATTCCCACCCCAGCGGGGCCGGTGGAACGAACAGCCGAGTCCCCGCCTCACTGCACAGGGCATCCCGGTGTCGTGGAGTCATCGAAGCGTTCACGCGCACAACCTCTTTCCTGGCTCCGTTCCACCGGTCACGAACCGGCGGAGAACTCGATTTCTAGGCCTGGAAGGCATGCGCGAACTGTATGAATGAGTCCGCTTCGCGATCGAGCAGCAGCCCACCGGAAGCGATCGAATGCGCAGGTCACGGACGTGGTGTGAGTTATCCGGAACGGAAAAATGGGTCCCGCTCGAGCCGGATCGGACGCGAATGTTCTAGGCTTGGCACTTCGTAAAACCAAGGGGTGTAGTGGGTTCCACGACCACAGGGGCCGGGCGGTCCTCGCGGGTATTGTTCGCCGAACGGCTCCGCCAGCTCTATACCGCGGCGGGCAACCCGACGCTCGAACAGCTGGCAGCAGCGGCCAACACTCGCTTTCCGAAGGATTCGCGCCAGTACGAGGTCTCCAAGCAGCGGATCAGTGACTGGCGGTCGGGGAAAAGCGTTCCTGCCAAATGGGATCCGCTGTATCGCGTGCTGTTGGTCCTGATCGACAAGGTGCCCCGCGGGGCGGGGGTCGACGCGAGCCTGCTGCAGATCGGCCGATGGCGAGACCTGTGGAAATCGTGTGTGGCCGAACGAGCAGTCACCCCTTCCGCAGACACGGACAAATGCCCCTACCCGGGTCTGACGCAGTACACCGTCGCGGACACCGCGCTGTTCGCTGGACGCAGCGCCGCGACCGTCGAGCTGGCCGAACTCGTCACGGCGAGCCCCGGAATCGTGGCGTTGGTCGGAGCGTCCGGCGCCGGCAAGTCCTCTTTGATCCAGGCGGGCCTGATCCCGGCACTCACCGCTGAGAGCTGGCAGACACAGGTCCTGAGCCCGGCACGGTCCACCCGCGAAACCCTGCTCACGCTGGCCTGGGAAGGTGAGCACCGGCTGCTGGTCATCGACCAATTCGAGGAGCTTTTCAGCGCGCTCACCACTGAACCCGACCGCGTCGCCTACATCGAGGCCCTGCGCGCACTCACCGAGCCCACCGCCGGAACACCGCCGATCACGGTTCTGCTCGCGATCCGCGCCGACTTCTACGCCAACTGCATGGAACACCCGATCCTGCTCACCGCACTGGGTACACGAAGCTATCCACTGGGACCGATGACCCGAGACGAACTCGAGCAGGCGATCGACCGGCCGGCCGAGGTTCACGGGCTCACCCTCGAACCCGGACTGCGCGAGCTGGTTATCCGTGAACTCGGCAACATGAACTACGGGCGCGCCGATCACCAGTACAGCGCGGGCCTGCTACCACTGCTGTCCCACGTCATGGCCGCCACCTGGGAACAGCGAAAGGGCCGGGTACTCACCTTCACCGGGTACCGCGCGGTCGGTGGCATCTCCGGATCGGTCACCGCGACCGCCAACCGCGCCTGGCAGTCACTCGACCCCGCACAGCACCAGGCCGCGACGGCGATTCTGTACTCGCTGGTCAATGTCGGACACGACGGCAGGGACACCCGTCGAGTCCGGGCGATCACCGAGATCCCCGACATCGACCGGGCCGAAGTTCGCGCCGCACTCGACACGCTGGTGCACAGCCGCCTGATCGTCATGGACGAGACCTCGGTGTCGTTCACCCATGAGATCGTGCTCGAAGTCTGGCCGCTGCTGCGTGAGCTGATCGACAAGGACCGCGCCGCCCATCTCGACCGCCAGCGGCTCGAAATCGATGCCACGGAATGGGCTGAGGCCCAACGCGATCCCTTCCTCCTGTATCCCCGGCCGCGGCTGGCCCTGCTGCTCGAACACACCGAGAACGCACCGATCACCCCTGCGGCCCGCGAATTCCTGACCGCGTCCGCTACCGCCCATCAGCGAAGCAGGCGACGTGAACTGCTGCTGCGCGGATCCGCGGTAGCAGCGGTGGTGGTGCTGCTCGCGTTGTCCTCACTCGCCTACTTCCAGAGCAGACTCACCGTCCAACGCGAAACCGACAGGCTCGTCGCGGACATCCTCACCACCGCCGACGGCTTGAACACCTCCAACCCGTCGCTCGCCGCCCAGCTGATCCTGGTCGCTGACCGGCTACGCCCCCATGATCCCGCCATCGAAACACGAATACTGCGCACGCAAACCTTGCCCCTGGCCACTCCCCTACGCGGGCACCAGGACGTGGTCAACGATGTCGCGATCGATCCGAGTGGGACACTGATCGCCTCGGCGGGCGCGGACCACATCGTCAAGCTCTGGACTGCCGCACAGCAACCGCGAGAGTTGGCGTCCTTCCCGAAGGACGACGCCGCCATCACCGCGGTCACCTTCATCAGTAGTGAAATCCTGGCGGTGGGAACGGATTCGGGACTCGTTCGGCTCTGGAACATCAGCGATCCGGCCCGGCCCGAACCGCTCGGCGCGGCCTTCGCGAGCGGAACAGCGAACCTGCGCCTGGCCTACAGCCACGACCGGCGCACCCTGGCCGCCGCCGGCGCCGACCACACCGTCACCCTGTGGAACCTCACGAACCCGACCACTCCGATCCGGCGGGAGGTCCTGACCACTCCCGCCCCGGTCCGCGCACTCGCGTTCTCTCCCAACGGGAATCGCCTCGTCACCGCGAGCAATGACGCCGGCGGCCCGACCCTGTTCATACCGACAACAGCCGCGGGCGTCAGCTCCTCCGTGCTGGTGTGGCGGCTCGACCGCCCGGCCGCGCCCGTCGCGATTCCCGTCGAGGACTCCGCGCACCGCGTCGACGCGGTCGCCTTCAGCCCCGACGGTTCCACGGTGGCACTCGGACACGGTGGAACGCCCGTCGATATGGGCATGCTCACCGAGGCCGGCGTGCGGTTGTGGTCCCTAACCGATACCGAAGCAAAAGCGTTGGGACCCTCCGTCTCACTGTCGGTGCGCTCGGGTCTGTGGTCGCTCGCCTTCAGCCCCGACGCGCGCACGCTCGCGATCGGCGCCGACGATGGCGCCCGGCTCTGGAACGTCGCCGATCCGGCCCGGCCGGTCGCACTCGGGCCTGCCCTGCGCAACGGCTTGAACACCTGCCCGGACCCTTCCGGAATCTGTCTCAGCGGATCGCGGTCGCTGAAGTTCACCGCCGACGGGCGGCACCTGATCGCCGGAGATGCCAGCGGCATCGTCCAATATTGGTCACCCCCACCGGGTTTCGTCGGCGGCCTGACCACGGATCTGATTCCCTCCATGTTCGATTCCGCGGGACAGCGCATGATCACCGGCTGGGACGGCAACGAACTCCGCGTCTGGGATATGTCGGATCCCACCGTGCCGCGCCAGCTCGGAACCATGCCGGGCGGTTCCGGAGAAATCAGTACCGACGGCCGCATGATCGTGGCCACGCCACAGGGCCGCCAACGACCCGTGCAGCTCATCGATATCTCCGACCCGGCCAGATACCGGGTCCTGCATGAATTCCCCGAGGCTTCGTCGGCGAGTTTCATCGAAGGCTCCCGCCTGGTCACCGTCGACATCCGGTTTCGCGACGACGCGATATTCAACGTGACCAAGGTGCAGTACTGGGACATCGCGAGCCCCGAAAATCCACGTCTGCTCGGCACACCGGTCTCCGAACCCCTGTTCACCGAGAAAGCCCTCGGCACGGTATCGAACAGCGACGGGAGCCTGCTGCTGTCCGGCGGGCAAGATCGCACTCCCGCCGGTGATCTCGAGGTCGTGGCCAAAATATGGGAGGTCACCGATTCGGCTCGGCAGCGGGAAATTCTGCGGATTCCGAGCGATGCCTCCGCACCCATCTACAAAGCGGCCCTGCCCTACGATCAGCGCACCGCGATCACGGTGACCCGAAAAGCCATCCAGCTCTGGGACGTCAGCGATCGCGACAATGTCGCCAAGCTCGGTGCGATCGCTCCGCCCGATGGCGTCACGGTCACCAACGCCGATATCACCCCCGATGGGCGCCTGATGGTGATCAGCGGCTCGGATGGCAGCATCCGTCTCTACAACACGCAGGACCGGTCGAATCCCACCGCCATCGGGCCATCGCTCGTGGATGCCGGAGTCGTCACCGGGATGATGTTCGCGGGAATGGTCCCCGCCCGCGGGTTCGTCGTGGGCGTCGGGCTGCTCAGTCAATTGCTGGTACTCGACCTGAATCCCGCGACCGCTGTAGAGCGTATCTGTCAGGTGACGCGTGATGTTCTCACTCCCGAGGCCTGGGACGCATACGTGCCGGGCCGTGCATACGATCCTCCGTGCTGACCGGCTCAGAACGCGCAGAACACCCGCTCCAACGCGGCCGCCAGGTGAACAACGGTCGGCGAATCCGACAGCAGGTGGTACTCGTTGGCGACCAACACCACCTGCTTGTCCCCGGAATCCGAAGTGGCCACGCCGCTGAAATAGCCCAGTACCGCACCGTATTTCACCCACACGGGGCCACAGGCGCTGTCCCAGCGATAGATTCCCATCCCGAATCCGGTATCACGGCCCTGTTCGTGAAAGGTGCTGCGCAACAGTGCCAGCTGCGCCGGCGCGAGCAATCGGCCATCCTGCTGCGCTCCCGCGAACACCGCCAGATCATCGAGGGTGGATACCATCGCTCCTGCGGCGCCATGGATTGTCGGGTTCGATACCGTCACATCTCGCACGAGAAAGTACCCGCGCAACCAATTCGGCTCAGCCGCCGCCGAGCGCGGGAAAAAGGTGTGCCGCAGCCCCAACGGCGTCACGATCCGCGACTGGATTTCCGCTTCGGCACTGTGCCCGGTGGCCGCTTCGATCACCATCGCGGCCAGGACGAAATCGGTATTCGAGTACACCTGCTTGACTCCCGGCTCCGCATACGGAGGTGACGCGGTGGAGATCTCCACCAGCTCACGGGGCTCCCATACCCGGTGGGGGTCCGCATCGGCCGCGTACAATGCCGAGAAAGCCGGATCCCGGTCGTAGGTCTCCATTCCGGAGGTGTTCTCGAGCAAATGCCGCACTCGAATTCGTTCCCCCACATGGCCGTTGCCCCGCACGACTCCGGGGAGCCACCGCTCCACGGTGTCATCGAGGGACACCGTGCCTTCCGAGATCAGTTGCAGGAGAACGGTAGCCACGAACATTTTCGTGATGCTCCCGATGCGCACCGGCGCACCCGGATCCGCCGCGGTTCCGGCGACGAGATCACCCACCCCCACACCCACCCGCTGGACCTGCTCCCCGCGCCGAAGCAGCCCGATCGCCCCCGGGTACCCCAGTCCGCCCACGCCCTCACCGAGCGCGGCCCGCAGCACTTGCGCCGCGTCATCGATGGGGGCCGCGTGGGCTGAATTGGTCCCTGCCGCACAGGCACTCACGACTATCGCCATCCCGGCCAAGGCTCGTTTCATCGGCTGATCTTCGCACCCCGGGCTCCGCTGGACACATCGTCGGTCGCACAGGTGGATAGCGGATTGTCATTGCTGCCAGGGATGAGAGGCACCGGGCTCCCCGCCGGTTGCTCGGTTCGGGACCGCGCAGTGGTCGTCGAACGTATGCTTCCGCCGATCTCAGGATGCTCTGTCTCTGAGGCGATCCCGCGAACGGCATCATGCGGGGCGGCCAGGGGCGGTAGTCGTGTCAGCCACCCGGGGTGATGTTCACACCGACACCGTTGGGCACGGGAACCACCTGTACCTTGCCGTCTTTTATTGCTTGGTACAGGACGTAGCCGTCGGGTCCGAGCACCGCGACCAGGCTCCGGATCGCCTCCAACTCGGTGGTCACCCGCACGTTCTCCTCGCCCTGGGCGCGTGTTGCCTCGATGGCGCGCTGGGTATCGGTCAGTGCCGCGCGTACCGGCTCGGGCGGGACCGGCTGCTGAATAGTCAGCTGCGGATCGCCGCAGTCGCCGGTGGAGCCGGGGGTGTAGACCGGACTGCAGAAGAACGCTTCGCCGCCCTGCTCGGCGATGTACTTCGCGAGCAACTCGCCAACCGCGCGCTCCCAAGTGCCCTTGGTCTCGGCGCTGGTGTACAAATCGCGCCAGGCAAACGCCTTGGTGGCGTCGTCGAGTGCCCGTTCGAGCGGATGGCCGATGTAATCGCGCAGCATGCGGACCCAGCCGTCGTACTCGTATGCCTCGTATTTGATGCCGATGCGTTCGTGAAACTGCTGCAATGTGTCGCAGTCGGTCTTGAGGCTGAAGGTCACCAGGCCGGTGACCTGAAGCTCGAGATCGTCCTTGGACACCACGGTCGCCTGGCCGATCTCCGCGTCCTCGTTGGCGGCGAACTCGAAGGTGCGCTGCCCGGCCGGGTAGAGGTAGACCTGATCGCCGGGACCGTGATACTCCCGGCTGCCGGGAGAGACGCAATTGGAGAACGTGGTCGCGCTGAAGGCCCCGGCGTCGTATTCCAGCCCCGCCTCATCCGGGTTCGGTGCCACCGAACAGCCGCTCGCGAATACTCCGATAAACAGCGCACCCAGAATTGGTGCCCGCCAACGTTTCCGCCCCATAACGCTGAGTATGAGGCGATCAGAAGTCGCTGTCCACCAACTATTTCATTCCGCCGGAAGGGTGTTGGCCGAGTCCGTCGAGATGCCGATGTGGCGGCTCGAGGCGATGTTCAGCGTCGAAGGTTAACCGGCGGTGTGCGTCTGGGTTCCGTGAGCGTCCGTGCCCTTCTCTGCGCAAAAGTCGAGGCGTACGGCGGACAGGTAGTGCGTGCTTCGGAGGTTGATGCCCGCGGGCAGTAGGAGGTTGCGGTCCGGCGGGCTTAGAACCTCGGCAAGTTCGTGGATCGGGTAGCCGAAGAGGTCGTAGTCGCCGAGAGCGACCGGAACGTCGGCGGCCCGGTCCAGTCCGTACTGCCGCTCGATGATCAGGTGTCCCAAAGTCTGCTCGGCGCACTCGATGCAGGAGTAGGCCGTGACCAGGATGCCGTCGTGGACGAAGGACAAAGTCCAGTGTGTTCCGCACATCCACCCGCCGACGTGGACGTCCGCCAGGGTTGACGCCGTCCACTGCGCCGAATGCTCGGTCATGCCGAATCGCAGGACGCCCGCGTTCGCCGGGAGGGCAAGGCCGGTGCCGGGGAGCAATCGGAAGGTCACTCGAACAGTCTGCCTGCTCAAATGGTTCGGAACAGCAAGCTGCGGCCGACCTGACGTCCGCAGCTGCGGGTTGCGTGTACCTCGAAGGTCCGACCAACAGCTCGCGGCTGCGAGGCAATCAGTTGACGATGCAGAACGCTGGAGAATGCCAGGCGTACGCGCACACCGCCCCTGTCACAGCCATGCCCATCACCGCGCCGGCCAGCAGACTCGACGCTCGCTTTCCACTCGACCTCGACACCGGATCCACTGGCCCGGAGCGGTTCTGCATCCATGCGACCCCGGCGGTGTGAACAAGTGCTCCGGCCCCGAGTGCTGCTGTCGCGGTCCACACCGCGCCGACCGCAAGACCTTCGGCCACCGGCGGGATCCGGTCCACGTCGAGGTACGGAGTGAACGTCGCGATTCCGGTGTGCTGCAACACAAGCGCACCGAACAACAGCCACAACACCACTGCCGACCTCACTCCAGGCCGAACCCGCCCAGCCGGAGAACTGCTGCGGCGAGTGCGGGGCACGTCCGCCTCGGTGACGATCACCGCCAGCACCAACGCCGCCCCCACCGCGGCCTCGACCAGCAGAAGCGACCTCGTGATCGCATCTCCCGCAGGAGATGGCCAGCACGGTGAAAGGTCAGGAAAAGCACGCATCCGAACCCTGATCCCACGATCAAAACACCCGCCCCCACACCGAACAGCCCCCGCCTCCAGCGCAACCACCCCTGCCCGCTACGGCCTTGCACGACTTGCTCCTCGCCCGTCAATATCCACCCCTCCGGTCTCGCTACCGCACCCACCGCACGCTCTGCTCATGCCGTCAGTGTTCGAGCTTCCGCGTAGCCGGGGAACCGTTCACACAGGGCTGCGTCGAATGCTGTTGCGCGGTCGAAGGAATCGACCTTCGCGAATCTGCCGCTCTCCAGATACCAGCCCATGAGGTCGGACGCAGCGGTCAGACGCCCATTGAGGACGCACAGGATCACTGTCGTGCGCAGCCGCCTGGCAAACGGGCTCGGATTCGGACGATTCACCATGTTCGGTCTCGGGTGCCCGGCCAGCGGTATCAGCTTGTCGAGGCAGTCCCGTTGGGAGAACCACTCGCTCACCGGCCCATCGAGGCACCGCATGATCCACGCGGCCGCCTTGGCGACATGGGCCATCTCATGCAGTCCGTACAGGTCGTACTCGCCCGCGGGAATATGTTCGGCGAACCTGGTGAAGTCGACCCTGCCGAGATCGGGTTCGCCGGCTGCCGGCGCCTCGCTGATCCACCCGGCACGTGGTAGGTCCCGGACCACCTGAGCGACACCTGTCGAGATCAGGTCGGCGACTACGAACAGCCCGTGTCCCTCCTTTAGCTGGCTGATCGAGAAGACCACCGCCTTGGTCAGGTCCGAGCCCGCGGACACCGGACCGACGAACCATTGACATTCCTCGTCGGAGAGTTCGGGCGAGTACTGCAAGCCTCGCTCGGCCAGCTGCGGAGCAAGCTCCGCCACCAGCGCTGCCGAATAACGATCAATCATGTAGCTCAACGCATCTCGCCTTCACCTGTACCAGCGCATCGATTCTCGAGCCACTTTGTAACCGAACGCACCGACATGCCGGGCGGCGTGCTGACCGAACGGGCCTGAGGCGGCGAGATCGATCGCTCCCCAACGACATCCGCTTCTACCGACTACACGGCGACGCCGAGAAATCGCGGTAGGACAAGACGATTCGAGCTGGCAGGATGGGGCGGTGAAGTGGCCGCTCCTCCTGTCTAACGACCGCCTCGACGACGGTGCGGTGTCGTTGCGGTCTTACGAACCCGGCGACGCCGAAGAGCTGTACTCGGCGCTGCGCGACGACCGCGTGTGGGAGCACATACCGCGCACGGCGCCAACGGATTTCGGCACACTCGACGCGGACATCGGGGCCGCCGTCGCGTCGGGGACGTGGTTGACATTCACCATCCGCCGGGAGCGAACCGTGGTCGGCAGGACATCGCTGATCTGGGATCCCGCCGAACCAGGGGGTGTCGAGATCGGGGGGACCCAGTTCACGCCCGCGGTATGGGGCACCGGGATCAACGGGCGAGCCAAGACGCTGTTGATCCGTGAGGTGTTCGCGAACGGGGCCGAATGGATCAGGTTCCGCACCGACGAGCGGAACCTTCGGTCGGCGGCCGCCATCCGCAAGCTCGGCGCGACCGACCTCGGCGTGCGTCAGGACACGATCGTCCGCCGGGACGGAAGTACACGGCGCAGCCGCTTCTTTCGTCTCGATCCACCCGAATAGTCCTCGCGCCGGTTCGCATTCGACCGGTCAGGGTTGGCACCGTCCTGCACGCCGGGCAGCGCCCGCCGCACAGCCCCAAGTGGTCACCCACACCCGCCCGTCGGCCTGTGCCGGGCGAACCGCCCGGGATCACCTCGGGCGCCTACAACCGCGCAGACCGCGACCCCCACAGTGCTGTGCGTGAAGACAGAGCCCGGCCGGCGCGGAAGCTCGTTTCTCTCGAACGCGAGCGACGGACCACCAGACCGTCGGACCCGAGCGTTTCCGGACCGCCGGGTGCTGGCCAGCCGGGTTCTTCGAGCCGCCGGAGGGTCCCCGACCGGTGTCGTGTTCTTACAATCGCCGGCGACATCTGCGTTGCAGACTTGGGCTGACAGGAACGTTGTTGCGAAAGGAAATCACATGTCGGTTGCCACGCTGAAGATGCTCACACTGGACAGTGCCGACGCGCGGCGGGACGCGGAGTTCTGGGCCGCCGCGCTCGGCTGGGAGATTGCCCACGCGCAGGACGAGTACGCCATGCTCACCGGCCCGGACCATGCGCTGGGCTTCGGCACGATCGCGGACTATCAGCCGCCCACTTGGCCGAACGAGAACGGAACCAAGCAGTTCCATCTGGATTTGGCGGTCGAAGACATCGAGGTGGCCAGCAAGCAGCTGGTCGAGTTGGGCGCTACCGTGCCGGAGTTTCAACCGGGCGAAACCTGGCGGGTGCTGCTGGACCCGAGCGGCCACCCGTTCTGCCTGACGCTCGCCGGGAATTGGAGCTAGCGGACCGGTCCGGCCGGTTCTGATCAAGTATTCACAAATGCCGCGGTGCGCTGACCGAACCGGTCGGCGCGGCCCGGCGGGCGGCGAGCCCCACCGCGGCCGGGAGCATTCGCCGGAGTCATGAAAGCTCATGCCCCATTCGAGGTCACCGCCGAGGTCCGCGATTCCGAAGAACCCGAAAACCGCTTGCGGATAACGGGTTGCGCAGCAGCTGGCGGCGATGACCGTTTTCGTGTGTGCCCATTCTGGACCCGGCCTGAGCCGCGCGGTCCGTAAGAGGCCGCGGACTGTTCACTTACTAAACTTGCCCGCGCATTCAGGCGCCTAGGTCGACTACCCCGAAGTGGACGTGCCGAGGGTCGACCGCGCGCGCTGGCGCCGCCACGAGCTGGCCGACCAGTTCTACAACGACGAGCTCACCCTTGCCGACAGCTACTGCGACCTGCCATGACGGCGTATCGGATGCACAGCTGCGGAACGTGACCCCGTAGCGATCGGCCATCGCCGCGACGTCGGGACTATCCAGGATCTCCCGACAGCGATCAGCGCGGGCCGTCTCAGATTTCCGGAATTTCCGGCAGATCCCCCGAGCTCAGTCGCCGGGCGGTCCGGCTGTTCATGCCGAACATCCGCAGCACGCGGAAAGTCATCTCGTCGGAGAGAGCGTCCGCATCGGCGGCGGGGTCGGCATCGAGCAACTGGAGCAACCCGAGCAGCGCGCCACCGGCCGCCATGACCGCCAGATCGGCATCCATCGGCTCGAACCGGCCCGCCTCCTGGGCGGCGCGGATGTCGCGGCGAGCGCGGGGGGCGAGGCCCTCGTCGCGCAGCATCACGGCCATGCCGGAGTTCAACACCACCTTGACCATTTCCGGGAGGCGGCGCTGGAGCCGCCCGGTCATCCGGAAGCTCACCGCGAACACCTCGGCGGGGTCGTCGTAGAGCGCGACGATGCCGTCGCGCATCTCGCTGTAGACCTGGAGCGCCGAGCGCACCGCTTCGTCGAAAAGCTGCTCTTTGGAATCGAAGTGGTTATAGAAGGACCCGAAGCCGACATCGGCGGCGTCGGTGATGTCCTGAATGCTGACCGCCGACCTGCCTTCGGACAGGAACTTGCGCGCCGCGCCGAGCAGCGCGTTGCGGGTGCGCTCGCGCCGGCGGTCGGTGCGAGTGGGCACCACTGATTCGGCTGCCATCGGCCCTTCCCCTCGTTGTCCGGACGAATCATATCTGAGGAAACAGTCAGTTGCGATCGTGAGCGACCACTCATTCTGATCAAATCATCAAAATCGTCTTGACAGCGAACTTCATCTTCGCTGATGATTTCATCAACAACTCGTGGAGGTGGCCGTGACAAGCACTGACAGCGGAGTCGAAGCCGGGCGAACGGTCCGGGTCGGCGACCGAGACATCTTCTACACCGAGGCGGGCTCGGGTCCGGCCGTCGTGCTGCTGCACGGCGGCGGCCCGGGCGCGTCGGGATTGTCGAACTACTCGCGCAACATCGAGGTCCTGGCGCGGCGGTTCCGGGTGATCGTGCCCGACCTGCCCGGTTACGGCCGTTCGAGCAAGCGCGTCGACCAGGGCGACCCGTTCGGCGACCTGGCCGCTGCGGTCGGCGGCCTGCTCGACGTGCTCGAGGTGCCCCGCGCCCACCTGATCGGCAACTCCTACGGCGGAGCCGCCGCGTTGCGACTCGCGATGGATCGCCCCGAGCAGGCCGAGCGGCTGATCCTGATGGGGCCCGGGGGAATCGGCACCACCCGCTCGCTGCCGACCGAGGGTCTGCGGGCCCTGCTGTCCTACTACACCGGGACCGGGCCCAGCCGCGAGAAACTCGCCCGGTTCCTGCGCGAGCACCTGGTGTACGACGCCGCCACGATCACCGAAGACATGATCGACGCCCGCTATCGGGCGAGCCTGGATCCGGAGGTGACGGCCAACCCTCCGCTCCGCCGCCCCTCGGGCCCGGCCGCGCTGCGCACGCTGTGGCGGATGGATTTCACCCGTGACCCGCGACTGCGCTCCGTCGCGCATCGGACCCTGGTGATCTGGGGCGAAGCCGACCGGGTCAACCGGCCCGCCGGCGGGCGCATGCTGGCCGAGCGAATGCCCAACTGCGACCTGTACCTGGCCGCGCGCACCGGGCACTGGGTGCAGTGGGAACGCGCCGAACTGTTCAACGATCTCGTCGGTGCGTTCCTGGACGAGTCACGATGACCGAGCACCGAGACGACGGGATATCCGTCTACGGCGCAGTGCATCTGGGCTACCTGGCCGTGCAGTCGCGGCGGCTGGCCGACTGGGAGCGCTTCAGCGCGCTGGCCATCGGCATGCACACCGATCGTCTCGACGCCGACACCCTGCGCCTGCGCCTGGACGACCGCGCATGCCGATTCCTGATCCGGCGCGGACCCGCCGAAGACGTGACCGCGCTGGGCTGGCATGTCGATGACCACACCACCTTCGACCGAATCCTGGCGCGCGTCAGCGATCGCGGCGTGCCGATCCAGGAGGGCACAGCCGAGGAGAGCGCCCTGCGCGGGGTCGAACGGCTGTGGCGCTTTCCGGGACCGAAAGGACTGGCCACCGAAATATTCACCACCCCGCTCAGCGCCGGCGAGCCCTTGCGAATGCTCAGCTCCGGCTGGGTCACCGGCGAGGCCGGCCTGGGCCACGTCGCTATCACTTCCCGGGAACCGGAGGCGATGCACGCCTACTACCGGACACTTTTCGATTCCCGGCTCTCGGACTTCATCGACGAGAACATCTCCGGGCTGCGGATGAAGATCCGATTCCTGCGTGTCAACGAACGCCACCACTCGATCGCGATCGCCAACATCCGCGGCATCAGAATCGACCCCGTTCGCACCCGCGTTCAGCACGTCAATATCCAGTCCGCGACCCTCGAGGACATGCTCGCCGCCTACGGCCGGGTGACCGATCTCGGATTCCGGATGGCGTGGTCGGTCGGACAGCACACCAACGACCGCGAGCTGTCCTTCTACTGCGTCACCCCCTCCGGCTTCGAACTCGAAGTCGGCTGGAACCCCGTTGTGGTCACCCCGGAACTGGACGCCGCCTGGACGGCGACGACCTATCGGGGCATCAGCATCTGGGGTCACCACACCGTCGCGGAATCCCCGCTGGACAAACTCGCCCAGCTCCGCACCGCGGCCGCGCGCCTGCGCAGCCCGGAGATCACCGTCCCCGAACTCACCGGAAGCGTTGGCAGATGAGCGAATTCGACCACGAGGTCGTCATCGTCGGACTCGGCCCGACCGGGTTGACCCTGGCCAACCTGCTGGGCCGGCACGGCATCGACGTGCTCGTCCTCGAGCGCGAGCCCGACTACTACGGCCTCGCCCGGGCGGTCTACACCGACGACGAATGCCTGCGGGTCTTCCAGAACGCCGGTGTCGCTGACGAATTGGCCGCCGACATGAACATCGACTCCACCGTCCAATGGGTCCGCGGCGACGGCCGAATCCTGGCCCAGTTCAACCAGATCGAGCGCCCGCTGGGCTGGCCGGTCTCGAACTTCCTGTACCAGCCCTATCTGGAGAACGGCCTCGAGCGCGCACTGGGCCGCTACCCGCACGTCACCGTGCGCCGCGGCCGCGCCGTCGTCGGATTCGACCAGGACACCGCGGTGGTGCGGGTCCGGCATACCGCCTGTTCCGGCACCGGCTACGGCACGCGCGAGGCTCGGCTCGAGCCGGACAGCACCGAAACCGTACGCGCGAAGTTTCTCGTCGGCTGCGACGGTGGCCGCAGCATCGTGCGCACCGAACTCGGAATCGACATGTCCGGCACCAGCTTTCCCGAGCGCTGGCTCGTCGTCGACCTGAAGGCCCGCGACGGTGTCGATGCGTTCCGGCACCTGCCGTACTTCGATTTCGTCTGCGATCCCGAACTGCCGATCGTGTCCTGTCCGCAGCCCGACGGCCATCACCGGTTCGAATTCATGCTGCGCGCCGATCAAACCAAAGAGCAGATGGAGGACACGGACACCGTGCGCCGCCATATCGCCCGCTATGTCGACCCCGACGAAGTCGAGGTGCTGCGCAAACTCGTCTACACCTTCAACGCCGTGGTCGCCGACCGCTGGCGCGAGCGCCGGATCCTGCTGGCGGGCGACGCCGCGCACATGACCCCGCAATTCATCGGCCAGGGCATGAATTCCGGTGTCCGCGACGCCGACAACCTGTCCTGGAAACTCGCCGCCATCCTGCGGCACGGCGTGGACCCCGAGATTCTGGACAGCTACGAACGCGAACGCCGCCCGCATGCCGAGGCGATGATCGCGCTCTCGGTCTTCAACAAGAACGTTGTCTCACTGGGCAATCCGATGCTGGCCGCGGCACGCGACATAGGCATCAGTACGGCGGCGCGGTTACCCGTGCTAGGTGAGTTGATCAGGACCGCGAAGATCAAGCCCGCGCCGCGCTTCCGGCGCGGGTCCTACCTCGGACTGCCCCGCCCGCTGATCCGCGGCGTCCAAGGCCGGCTCGCGCCCCAACCCGAGGTCCGCACCTACCACGGGCGACATCTGCGACTCGACGACGCGCTCGGGGCCGGATTCGCCGTCCTGGGCTACGCCGCCGACCCGCGCCAGGCCTTCTCCGCCGCGGATCTCGAGACCCTGCGGGCGCTGGGCGCACGCTTCGTCACCGTCTACCCGCTCGGGGGACGCCCCCAGGGCAAACCGGGACAGGGCCGCGAGGACATCACCGACATCGAGGACCACACCGGTGTGCTGACCCGCTGGTTCCGCCGCGCACGGCTGCGTCCCGGCGGCGTGGTCCTGCTGCGCCCCGACCGGTACGTCTTCGGCACCGCGATGCCGGGACAGGCGGCGACGCTGATCGCCGCCGTCACCAGACAGCTACGACCCGAGTTCGCGGTCGCCACCCGAGCCCAGGAGACCCGATGACCTCCCCCACCGACGCTCCGGCCGTTCTGACCGCGGCCCAGCGGCTACTGAACGCGACGACGACCGGAATTCCCTGCGCGCCGATACGCGATCTCCTCGGCCGCGAGGACGTCGCGGCCGCCTACGCGGTCCAGAACATCGGGACCCGGCGTCGCAAGGCCGCCGGTGCGCGCGTGGTGGGCCGCAAGATCGGCCTGACATCCCCGGCGGTGCAGCGCCAACTCGGCGTGGATCAACCAGACTTCGGAGTCCTGTTCGCCGACATGCAGGTCCCGCAGACCGCACCCGGGCGGCGACCCGCCCTGCTGCAACCGAAGGTCGAGGCCGAACTCGCCTTCGTCCTGGACCACGACCTCGACCACGACGCGCTGGACGCGCGGACCGTGCGGGCCGCCGTCGGTCACGCGGTGCCGGCGCTCGAGATCGTCGATAGTCGAATCGCCCACTGGGACATCAGCTTCGCCGATACCGTCGCCGACAATGCCTCCGGCGGCTGGTTCACTCTCGGCCGGGAGCGGCTCGCGCTCACCGACTTCGAACCCCGCGACCTCACCATGCGCATGACCGTCGACGACGCGCTCGTCTCCGAGGGCAGTGGCGCGGACTGCCTGGGCGACCCGCTCGAAGCCCTGGCGTGGCTGGCCCGTACCGCCCGTGAGTTCGGAGATCCGTTGCGCGCCGGGGACATCGTGCTCTCGGGTGCGCTCGGCCCTATGGCGCCTTTGGCGCCCGGCGCGCGAGTCCGCGCCGAGTTCTACCTCGACACCCTGGTCAGTACCGTCGATTTCAGTTGGGAGCCCCGCGCATGAGCCGCACCAAAGTCGCCGTCATCGGCTCCGGAAACATCGGCACGGACCTGTTGATCAAGGTCCTGCGGCTTTCCCGGCACCTGGAGCCGGCCGCCATGGTCGGCATCGACCCGGACTCCGACGGCCTCGCCCGCGCCGCCCGGCTGGGCGTGCCGGTCACCTCGGACGGGGTGCGAGGCCTGATCGCCATGCCGGACTTCGCCGATATCGAGATCATCTTCGATGCCACCTCCGCCGCGGCCCACCGAGCCAACGCCGCCGCGCTCGCGCCGCACGGCAAACGCCTCATCGATCTGACGCCCGCCGCGATCGGCCCGTTCGTGGTTCCGGCGGTCGATCTCGAGCAGCACCTGAACGCGAGCAACCTCAACATGGTCACCTGCGGCGGCCAGGCCACCATTCCGATCGTCGCCGCCATCAGCCGCGTCACCGAGGTGCCCTACGCCGAGATCGTCGCCGCCATCGCCTCGAAATCCGCCGGCCCCGGCACCCGGGCCAATATCGACGAGTTCACCGAGACCACCGGCGCAGCCCTGCGTGTCGTCGGCGGCGCCCGCCGCGGGCGCGCGATCATCGTGCTGAACCCGGCCGAACCGCCCCTGATCATGCGCGATACCGTGCTCGTGCTGATCAACGACCCGGAAAACACCGCGGCCCAATCGATTCGCGACTCGATCGCGCGGATGGTCGACTCGGTCGCGGCCTATGTGCCGGGCTATCGGCTCAAACAGGACGTACAAATCACACCCGTGCCGCCGGGAACTCCGGTGCATACCCTGACCGCCGAGCCGGTGACCCATCAGGTCTCGGTGTTCCTCGAGGTCGAGGGCGCGGCTCACTACCTGCCCGCCTACGCCGGCAACCTCGACATCATGACCTCCGCGGCCGTGCGCGTCGCCGAACAGATCGCTACCGCCCGGGAGCTGACCCGATGACCAGCGTCTATCTCCAGGACGTCACCCTGCGCGACGGCATGCACGCCCTGCGCCACCGCATCACCCCCGAGCGGGTGGGCGCCATCGCCGCCGCGCTCGACGCCGCCGGTGTCGACGCCGTCGAAATCGCGCACGGCGACGGGCTTTCCGGAGGCAGCCTCACCTACGGCCCCGGCAGTCACACCGACTGGGAGTGGATCGAGGCCGCCGCAGCCGCACTGCCCCGCGCCCGGCTCACCACGCTGCTGCTACCCGGCATCGGCACCCGCGCCGATCTGCGCCGCGCCTTCGAACTCGGGGTCCGTTCGGTGCGCGTAGCCACCCACTGCACCGAAGCCGATATCGCCGCCCAGCACATCGACTGTGCCCGCGAACTCGGCATGGACGTGTCCGGTTTCCTGATGATGAGCCATATGAACACGCCCGCCGGGCTGGCCGGGCAAGCCAGGCTGATGGAATCCTATGGCGCGCACTGCGTTTACGTCACCGACTCCGGTGGCCGACTGACCATGGACGGTGTGCGCGAACGGGTCCGGGCATACCGCGACGTCCTCGAACCGGGCACCGAGATCGGAATCCACGCCCACCAGAACCTGTCGCTGGCGGTCGCCAACAGCGTCGTCGCCGTCGAGGAGGGCGCCACCCGGGTGGACGCGTCGCTGGCGGGTCTGGGTGCGGGCGCGGGCAATACGCCCCTGGAGGCGTTCACGGCCGTCGCCGAGCTGACCGGATGGCAGCACGGCGCGGACCTGAACGCCCTCACCGACGCCGCCGACGACCTGATTCGCCCGCTGCTGGACCGGCCCGTCCAGGTGGACCGCGAAACGCTGACGCTCGGCTTCGCGGGTGTGTATTCCAGCTTTCTGCGCCACGCCGAAAACGCCTCGGCGACCTACGGGCTCGACGTTCGTACGCTGCTCACCGAAGCCGGTCGTCGCGGTCTCGTCGGTGGTCAGGAAGACATGATCGTCGACATCGCCCTGGATCTGATGTCCGCGCGCGGCTGAGTTCCCTTCGACGCCTTCGCACATAGAGAGTTAGTGAGATTCCGCATGCCGTTCCGTCCGTTCTCCCCCGCGCCCACCAGCCGACGCCGCCTGCTCGGCGGGGCCGCCGGCGCACTCGGCGCCACCGCGCTGGCCGCCACCGGGCTCGGCTCCGCCCAGGCCGCGCCCGTGCGCCGCCAGTCCCCGCCCTCGGGCACATACCGGATCGATCTGCACGCGCACTGCCTGCCGCCGGACTATCGAGCCTCGCTGCTCGAGCACGGTCACCTCACCATCGGCGGTTATCCGACCCCGAACTGGTCGCCGGAGGAAGCGATCGCGTTCATGGACTACTACGGAATCCAGGCTCAGGCGCTGTCGATCTCCGACCCCGGCGTGTCCTACCTGCCCGGGCCGGAGGCCATCGACATGGCCCGCTACTGCAACACCTACGCCGCCGACCTGTTCCGCGCGCACCCCACCCGGTTCGGTGCCTTCGCCGTTCTGCCCATGCCCGACGTCGCCGCCTCCATCGCCGAGGCGATCTACGCCCTGGATACGCTGGGTCTGGACGGGGTGGTCCTGCTGACCGCCTACAACGGCATCTACCTCGGCGACCCGCGGTTCGAACCGCTGATGATCGCGCTCAACCAGCGCAAAGCGTTCGTGTTCGTGCACCCCGCGGCCATCCCCGCCGACGCCAAACCCGAACTGCCCCTGCCGGATTTCCTGGAAGAGTTCACCTTCGACACCACCCGCGCCGCCACGCTGATGATGGCCACCGGCATGACCCAGCGCTATCCCGACATTCGCTTCCAGCTGTCCCACGCCGGCGGCACGGTGCCGTTCCTGTCGCACCGGATCAGTGTCGCCTCGCAAACCGTGCTCGGTGAGCTGTGGCCCGAGAGTCTGCCCAGGCCTTCGGTGCTGGACACGAAGAATCAGATTTCGCGCTTCTACTACGACACCGCCCTGAGCGCCTCACCCGCCGCCATGGCCAGCGTGCTGGCGGTCACCGCACGCGACCACATAGTCTTCGGTTCTGACTGGCCCTTCAGCGCCGCGACCCTCCCCCAAACCGGCGACCGCGACCCCGCGCCCGGTCTCAGCGACGTCTTCGACAGCGCACAGCGCATGGAGGTCGAGCGCCACAATCCGCTCCGCCAGCTGCCCCGCCTCGCCCGGGCGGTCGAAGGGTGACCACGGTGCTGGGCCACTGTCGATGCGCGACCGGGACAACACCGGGCCGCCACGACAGTGGCGTGGACCGGATGCGCTGACCTGCCGCATCACCTGAGTCGTCGCGCACTCTCGGCCGAGTGTCGTTGTGGCTGGCTACGATTCGCGACGTGTCACATTTCTTGAACGTATACCTCCTCGATCTGATCGAGCTCGAGGCCGTCATCGGGTCCGGGAACGAGGAGTTCCTCGGCCGGCTGCTGGCCGAAGCGCCCGATCATGATCCGGAGTGCGGCTTCTGCGAGCCGTGCGAGTCATCGGACTGCGAGGGTCCCGACTGCGAGGAATGCGAGTACTGCGAGGACGCGCAACTGCCGCACGCGCTGCGGACAATTTTCGCCGGCGGACCCTTCAACGAGGTTTACGCTCACGCCTACGTTGCGGCGTTGGAATCGATTTGCCAGGAGCTCGGCACGTCGGCGGGCGAGGTGAATTTCTGGTTCGGCTACGACGGTCTTCCGGACGTGATCCTGACTTTGGCCAGCAGCATGGATGGAAGGGACCCGTTCCCGTACACCGAGGACAACGGCTGGGGCCATATCGGCAAGCAGGGCTGCGCGGACCAGTTGGCCGAGTGGGAGACCATCGCCGCCGGGCCGGACGATCACGGCGGCTACGCGGATTCGATCGTCGAGTGGTTCCGGCAATCCACATCCGACAAGAAAGATCTCATCGGCTTCTGGGCCGGGTAGCGTCCGCCGATCGGTGGCCGCGACGGCATCCGAATAGTCAACTGCCGCATACCGGGTCGTGGCCACTAACATCAGCCCGGTTCGGCGCGTTCGTACCTGTCTTGGGGGATTCTCGTGGGTGGCTTGATGAAGTTCGTCTTCAATCTCTTCTTCGGCGACCTGATGTGGATCATGATCGGTGGCCTCGTTCTGCTGTTGGTAGCCGCCTTCGCCTGGGAAGCGGTCGCCGCGGCGGTCTACTGGGTCTCGAGCTTCTTCCGAAGAGACCACGAACCCGATGAGCAACCCGAGCGGCCGTCACACCCGAACCGCAGCGCCCGAACTCTCGAACGCCGCAAGGCGCGCGTCGCCGAGCAACGAGCGGCGCTCCGAGCGAAGCACTCCGACGGCTTGCAGTGACGTCATCGAAATCGCTTGCATGACAACGCATGTGCCACGCAAGATCCGCGCAAGGATGAGTGCGGATAGTGGCTGCTATGGCTTCCTCCTTTGAAACCGAATTCGAAGATCGCACACGGATCAGTAATCTCGTGTGCCGCTATTACAGCGCGGTCGACGAGAAAGCCGTCGACAGAGCCCTTGTCGAAGCGGTGTTCACGCCCGAGGGAAGGTGGGTCAGTCCGACCGGGATAGCCCGAGTCGGGCATGAGGCGATCGCCGATCAACAGATCGCAGCGGTGGCCATGTTCCGTGCCACCCACCATGTCACCTCCGACCATCTGGTCGACGTCGAGGGCAATTCGGCTCGGCTGCGTGCAAATCTGACCGCTATGCACCTGTGGGGCGTGGAGGCCGGCGATCCCGCCGCACTCGAATCGCACTTTCTGGCGGGAGGAGTATTCGAAGGCGTCGCGCAGCGGACCGGTGCGGGTTGGCGGCTGTCCGAGTTGCGACTGCGGATCGTCTGGCGGACCGGTGCATTGCCGATTCATGTCGCGCCCGAGTCGCTGTGAGGGGACGACGCACGAGGCGAGCGCGGACGGGCCGAAACAGGCGCGCGTGGCTTTCGGTGTAATGCGCAGGGTTGTCGAGTGCCCAGCTCAGTCGATCAGCTCGATGCCTCGGGCACGCAACACCGCTTGAAGCTCGGAGTCGAGCCACTCCGCACCCAGTACGCGCTTCAGATTCGGGAGGAGGTGGAGGTCGTCGAGGTTGGCTACGTCGAACTGCGAGCCTTCCCCATCCCAGTGCGGGCAGCATTCGAAGTAGATCTGGCAGCCGCCGTCGAAGATGAGCTGTTCGACCTCGGCGAGCAGTTCAGCGGGGAGTTCGAGCTCCTCGAAGTAGGTTTTCGCCTCGGGGACAACCTGGTCCCAGTAGTTGTCGGCGGAGTATTCCCACAGGTCGCCGTCGAAGCCCTGGGCGCTCAGCGTGGTTTCGAGGGACCACGGTTCGAGCTTGGGTGAGCCCTCGTACATGAGTGCTTCGATAACTGCCAGTTTGAGATTGAAGTCGACGAACCTAGTCACGGGTCCAAACTAGCGGCGGCCTACGACAGCTGCGGTACTGCGAACCTGTGGACGTCACCCGGCGCGGCACCGGGGCTACGGTTGGTTCGTGATCTCGAGCTTCGAGGGTGCATCGCCCGGGCAAATCATTCTGCTCAACGGCGTATCGAGTTCTGGGAAGACGAGCCTGGCTCGGCAGCTTCTTCTTGACCTCGACCGGCCGTTCTTCCATATCGGGGTGGATATGGTCGGGGCGATGCGCTCCGAACCGCAGACTCACCTGCTCGAGCAGAATGCGCTACGGCAGGTGCTGCGCCGGACACGGGCGGGTTTCCACCGTGCCGTCGCCGGAATGGCGTTGGCCGGCAACGACATAGTGGTGGATCACGTCTTCAGTGAGCCATGGCGTTTGCTGGACTGCTTGGAAGTCATGACCGGAATCGACGTGGTGTTCGTCGGCGTTCATTGCGCGCCCGGCGAATTGGCGCGACGGGAGAAGCGCAGGGGCGACCGCGCCGTCGGCACCGCCGTGGCGCAGTTGGCCGTTACGCATGGGCACGGCATCTACGACTGCGAGATCGATACGAGCGCAATCACTCTCGCCGAGTGTTCGGACGAGATTCGGCGATGTGCCGGCTCGCTGTCGGCTCAGCGCGCGTTCGACCGGCTCCGCGCCGAACTTTGATGCGGCCGATTCCGCGGGGCGATCGGGGGCATTAATTTCGGTTGCGAGGCCGTCGGCCGGCGTGGTCTTTTGAAGCCCTATGAAGCAGCAGAGACCGGCTACCGCCCGGGCCGTCACGGACGGAATGAAGCTGCACCGGCATTCGGTGCAGCGATCGGATCGTGTCCGCACGATCATCACCCTCCGGCCCGGCACGCGAGCCAGATTCAGCACCAACCGTTTTCACGACACCTGGCATGTGCTCTCGGACGACCACGGCGCGCAGCTGCTGGCACGACTGCTGTGGGGGCTGTCGTACCAGGCCCGGCCCGGCACCGTTGTGCTCATCGACCGCTCGTTCCTCACCCCGAACCCGTTCGATGCCGATCCCGCCGACCCGATCGTGATCGTGCCCGGCTGGTGCACGAAATTCGACGATCACGCCGCGCGCCACATGCAGAGCCGACTACCCCTGCGCCAACCGGACGGCACGGTGCGATGGCACACGTTCGGCCTGGATCGGGCGCTCGAACCCGAAGCAAGCGAAAGCTATTGGGATCGTCGACGATTCCGCAAGGACAAGGGCAGGATCTCCCGCCGGTCCGGGCTGCTCGTACTGACTCCCCATACCCCGGACGAAGCCCGCGACTGGGCGCTGCAGGCGGCCGGTCTCGACCCGAGCGGCGGATGGGGTTCGGACTACACCTACCTCGGCGACTGGGATTACGGCTACGAGGGCGAGGTGCAGATCTTCCGCCGCTTCCGCCAGATGGTGAGTGTCGCCTCCACGGCCCGCGCACAGGTACTCGACGGCCCCAACCCGCCGACCGACCCCGACGCTCTCCGCCCGGCGGTGTGGCATCGGGCGGAACACGTCCGCGGCGACGCCCACCTCCGAGTTCGTGAATCAGGTTCTGGCGGTTACCAACTCGGCGAAGCTGCCGCCGCGAAACTCGCCCACGCCGATGTGTCGAATCTCGAGGACCTGGCGACGGTCGGTCCGGCGGAGGCGTACCGCCGCATGCGCGCGGCCGGGGTGCCGGGCCTCGACCGCGAGATGCTCTGGGCGATGGAAGGCGCGCTGACCTATCGCGATCGGCGGAATGTCTCCGCCGCCAGACGCAAGGAGCTGCTCGCCGAACTCGGTGACGAGCCGCCACGCCCGCCAGCGACGCGACGGGCCGGTCGCGGCCCCGCGCAATCGGGTCCGTACCGGCGAGACCAGCGCGTCGGTCGGCGCGCCTAGCCGCTCGAGGGCTCGCCCTGTCGAACGGAGATTGCGACCAGCACCCTCACCCGGCGTGACCCGGCGACAGCCAAGGCTCCCCCCGCACCGGGCGATCGTCGAGCACCCGGCGCTCGTTGTCGCGCAACCTCGGCTCGTAGAACGCGAAGAACACCTTCCCGACCAGATCTCGGCGGCTGTGTACCCCGGTCTTGTCGAACACGCTTTTGAGGTGTTGCTGGACCGTGTGGGCGGACAGCACCAGATCCGCGGCAATCTGGGAGGTCGAAGCGCCCTGCAGGACCAGGCGGGTGACGTCCTTCTCGCGTTCGGTCAGGCCGTAGGCGGACATCAGGAGCGGGTACAGGCGGCCGGGAGCGGCGGGCTCGATGATCACCGCTATCCGGCGGTCGCCGGTCGAGTTCAGGCACGCGCCGTGTAGCACCACCCAGGTTCCGGAGTGGGACAGCACCCGCACCACCGTGATCTCACCCCGCTCGGGATGGTCGGCTGCCCGGAGAGTCCGGCCGGCGAGGGTGAGGACCGCGGACGGCAGGCGGCCGGTCGGCCAGTCGCCGTCGGGGAGGTCGGCGAGCCAGCGATCGACGCCGGGCGTGGTGGACTCGACGTTGCCGGCGCTGTCGAGAATGAGCAGGCCGGGAGAATCGACCGACTCGGGCTCGCGGGCCTGGCCCAGGAGCAACGCCGACCGGGCGCCCTCGGCGAGCACGGACGCCACCGATCGCACGAAGTTCTTCTCGGCCTCGTCGAACATCGGCGCGCCGGGTTCGCGGTAGAGCGCCAGCGCGCCCCACACCTCGCCGGACCGCGTGCGCAGGCCGGTCACGAGCTCCTGATCCCCGCCCATCTCCATGTTCCGATGCCACCTCGGACTGCTTGCGGGTTCACCGCCGGTCGCCTCGTGCAGGGTCGACATGCCCGACTTCGAACGGGCCACGTCGACAAGCTGATTGACGTCCTCGGTGTAGTACTCGCTGACCAGCCAGTCGCCCGGGAACTCGTCGAGACCGCGGTGGAAGTGACTGGTGATCAGCAGCGAAGCCGGGTCCAGGGTGTAGAAGCAGGGCGTCCAGTAGTGCGGGACGACGACCGCGAGCACCTCGGTCGAGGCCTGCCACAGCGACACCAGATCACGGGGCTCGGCGCACAGCCGACTGATCTTGTCCGCGGCACGCTGCCAGGTATCCGCGCTCATCAGACAACGGTACGACCCCCGCGGCCGCCGCGAAATGCCACATTTCTGGTATTACCCGGTGACCGGCGGATCCCTACCGTCAGCGGTATCCGAACCATCCAGGAGCCCGCGATGACGACAACCACACCCAAGGTCCGGTTGGCTCCGCCACCCCCGGCCCTCATGCGCATGATCAACCCGTTCGTCCGGCGGATACTTGCGGATCCCCGGCTCGGCCGTCGCATCGACCTGCAGGTACTGCTGGAATGCACCGGCCGGATCACCGGCAGGACACTGCGGATACCGGTATGCCTGCACACCATCGACGGCGTGCCGACCGTGTTCACCGAACGCCCGTGGCGGCTGAACTTCACCGACCCCGCACCCGTCACCATCACCCGGCACGGACAGGTCCGGGCGGGTCACGCCGTCCTGCTGCACCCGACCCCGCTCGAGCTGGGCGCGGCGCTGCGACAGGCCCTCGATCACGGCGCGACGCCGTTCGAGCTCGGGCTCAAAGTCAGTCGCGGTCACGAACCGACGGTCGAGGATCTGTCGGCCATCACGCGGTCCATGATCCGCGTCGATTTCGATCAGGAGTGAAATCCCATGGAGATCAACAGGATAGGACGTGACATCAGCGTCCTGAGCGATTGCCAGCCGGTGCCGGGCATCGGGTTCATTCCGGTCAACGCCTTCGTACTGCACTCGGCCGAGCCCGTTCTCATCGACACCGGGCTACCCGGCCGCGATTTCACGACCGCGCTCGGTTCCGTCCTGCACCCGAGCGACATCGAGTGGATCTGGATCACGCACCCGGACCGTGACCACACCGGTGCGCTGCGCGAGCTGCTCGACCTCGCACCGCGCGCACGGCTGATCACCACGTTCCTGGGAATGGGTCTGATGTCGATGGAGGCTCCCCTGCCGATGGACCGGATCTACCTGCTCAATCCGGGCCAGTCGCTCGATGTGGGCGACCGGCGGCTCACCGCGTTCCGGCCGCCGCTGTTCGACAACCCGTCGACCACCGGCTCCTTCGACGAGCTCACCGGCGCCTGCTTCACCTCGGACTGCTTCGGCGCGCCCATGCCGTCCGCCGAGCTGGCCGGCTGCCCCGATGTCGGCTACCTCGACCGGGCCGAACTGCGCGAGCGGCAACTGCTCTGGGCGACCGTGGACAGCCCGTGGGTGCACAACGTCGACAAGCCGCGTTACCTCGACACCCTCACCGCCCTGGCAGGATTCGACCCCGCACTGATCCTGGGCACCCACCTGCCGCCCGCGCCCGGCCGCACAGCGGAGTTCCTCGACATGCTCGCCGCCGCGCCCGATGAGAGGCCGTTCGTTGGTCCCGACCAGGAGGCCCTCGAACAGCTTCTCGCTACTTTCGAGCCGTGAGGGTGTCGATGTCGTTCAGCCGCAAGACTGCACGCTAGCAAAAGTCGAGCCACCACCAGCCGCCATCCAACTCCATTGTGGGGCAAATGGGTTCGCCGAATCCGTTGTACGGTCCGGGCTCCGGTTTGCCCACGAAATGCCCGTAACCGTGAGCATCGTCCGGGATCCCGATGTAGTCGGGTACGAACCGCACCGGCTGTCCGCCGCTGGTTCCGATCACGGCCACCTTGCAGTTCGCCGACACGAAGCACAGGTGTGCGGGCAGATCGACACCGTAGTAGTCGATTTCGCGGTCTGCGGGAAGGTCGATCTGCGCGGCAGCGGAGAACGCCGGTCGCTCGACCCAAAACCTGATCCGGGCGGTGGCTTCCGAGTCGAAGTAGAGCAGGACCGAGCCGCCGACCCCGATCAGCGCGAGCACCGCGGTTGATATCCGCGGCCACAGCCGCTGGTCACGGCCGGCCAGGAACAGCATGAGCACGAAGCCGGCCACGACCGACATGAAAACTCCCAGCAGCAGCGGAATGGCGAGAATCCAGAACCGGGTGAAGAACCAGCCACGATGAAGCGTCACCCCGAGCATGAACACGGCGAGGACAAAAGCACACGCGGGGACGGGGTTTCGCAATGCGTTGACGAGCATCACCGAAACCTACGGCGGCGATGTGCAAGGAATGCGGGGGAATTGTGAGGATCGTGTGCGCGAAGAACCGAGTTGCCGCACCCCTCGCCCACCCTCTGGCGGCCTTACGGCTCCCACTCCGATCGGCGTTTCGACCCGGCATCGAACATCCGCCGAAATGTCGTCACCGCACTGTACGGTCTGGGTGTATTGGTACGAAGGTCGCGCTCAGCGCCATACCGGCGGGGGCGTGCGCGCTGGACCGAGTTCAGCGCCACCGCAAAGGAATCTATCCATGGGCTACCCGGGATATCCACCCAACCCCCAGCCGCAGTGGGGGCAGCCGCAGCACTGGGGGCAGCCGCAACAGCCGGTCAAGCCGTCGCTGTGGTGGATCGTGCCGGGCATCGTCGCGATCATCGCGGGCATCGTCGGCGCCGCCGTGTTCGGTTTCAGCGCGCTGTTCCAGGCCCTGGACGAGGTCGACGACTATCAGCGGGTGCAGTCCCCCGGATCGGGCGAGGTCAGTCTGACCGCCGACACCGACTACACGATCTACCTCGAATACTCCGGTGCGAGCGAGTACGGCCCGCAGGGCGATGTGTACGTCACCCTCACCGACCCCTCGGGCGACACTGTTCACCTGACGGACCCCAAGGGAACCACGACCTACCAGGTCAACGCCGTCGAAGGCCGGGCCGGGTTCACCTTTCACACCGAGCAGGCCGGCACCTACCTGCTGACCGGCGAGAGTTCCGCACGGATCACCCTGGCGGTCACCGAGGGGTCGCCCTCGGCCGCCTTCGGAACCATCGGAATCGCGCTGGGGATCGTGGCGGCCGGATTCGTTGTCGGCCTTGCCATCATCGTGACGGTCGTGATCATGCGCGGGCGCAATCGGAAGCCGTTCGGTTTCCCCACGCAGTAGGGACCGAATCACGAAAGAGGCTTTGCGCCGGTCACTTCGGTGGCGCGGCAGGGGCGCTGGTCGGGATTACGGGGTGATAGTCCGTCGGCAGGGGCTTGATGACCACCGGCTGGATCAGCCGATAGTTGCCGACCGGGGCCGGATCGGGTTTGTGGAAGAACAGCGTCGCGCCGACGGCTACCAGCGTCACTGCGACGGCCGCGCCGGCGATCGGCTTGACCAGCCTCAGATGGCTACCGAGTCTCGCACGCATTGTCGGTTCGGAATCGTCCGGCATGTCGGCCCCCTGCCGCGTCAGCGTCTTCGACCGGTCCGTCGGCCCGCGGATCTCGACTGTTACACGAGCCGACGAAAGCCGAACCCCGCCTTGGGTTTAGCAAGCTGTTTGCAATCTTTCGATCAATCGGAAGACTCCCGTATGTCAGGCTCGGTGACGCCCGCCGCCGCGAGCGAAATGGCTGTCGGACCGAGCATCCGAACGGAGTGGCCATGAGCATGTATTTCCAGCTGGGCGACATCGACCTATGGAATCCCGGTAACCGATCCGGGACGATGTTCGTTTCGCTCGCCGAGGCCATGAGCCCGATTGTGGAGAAGCCGACCGGGCTACGGCCGCAGGAATTCGACCCGGGCACCATCGACGTTGATATCGAGCAATTTCGCGAGTTCACCGTGGCACTGGCCGACGCGTACGGGACGACGCAGAACATGGTCTATCGCGGGATGGTCGAGACGATTCTGGCAATATGCCTGGTCATCACCGAGCGCGCCGGTGTTTCGGTCGAGATCGAAACCCGCGGTCCGTCCGGGCTCGGTGATCGCGTCGCGGAACTGACCCGTGCAATGGCGCGGTGATTGGCTGAACAGCCGTCCGAATCGGCATACGAGCGGGCGCATCTCACGCTAGTGTCTGGCCACATGCCAACCCTGCCGCGGTTCGTTTCCGCTGTCGCGCTCTTCTTCGGGCTGGCCCTGGCGATGCCGGCGATCGCGACGCTGTTGTTCGCGACCCTGCGGCACCCCGAGTGCGCGATGATCCCGGACTCCGTCGGACCCTGCGACTACTGGGGCCGGGTCGCCGAGTACGGGCCGTTCATCATGGTGGCGGGGACGATTGTGATGGCAGCGCTCGAAGGGGCGGCGCTGGCGCTGTTCGCGATCGGTTACGGCGTGCGCAGGATCGCCCGGTAGGCGGATGCCGCCGATCGGGCCCGGCGATCAGGCCGTCCACGCGCTTATTCGCACGATGGTCTCCGTGGCGGTTCCCGCGACCAGTACATTCCCGCGGAACCCCGTGTTGCCGCGGCCGGTCAGATCGCTGAGCACCAACTCCTGCCGAATGGCGCAGTCGATGCCGGACGCCAGCTCCGTCAGGTTTCGCTCCGTCAGTTCGGCGCAGGTCACCGGCCGAGCCGCGGGCTGATCCACCGTTTGGGGTGGGCGGGCGCGGAAAAGTGTTGGGTAGCGCTCGAACTCGGACGGCGGGCCGGTGAACGAACCATTGAAGGCGCAGCTCTTGATCGCGTCGCCTTCGCAGGTCGAGGTCATCGATATCAGGCGCCAGTTGTCGGGGATGTGGATGTGGAACTCCCGGGCCATCTTGTCCCTGGCGTCGCTGTCGGTGAGGTTCGTCTTGACGACCTCGGGGACGATCAGCGAGTCGGCCAAACCCGCGAAGCGGCTCCAGACCAGAACGAGGATCGCGACGACCACCGCGCTCAGCGATGCCAAGCCCAGCAGCATCAATGCAGCAGCCTTGGAACGCTTGCTCGCGCCAGCGGAGGGCGAACCATTTTGCCGCGCAATGAATCCCATCCGATCCTCCCTGACCGAGATCCTACGCACGCAGCGAGCCGCCACGCGCTTTTCATCCCGAACGCCGATTGAGCGGCACCGGGCAGCCTCCCGACCGACGTCGGTTGGAACGACGCGGCCGAACGTCGTCGCGGAAAGAGTCTCCGGACAAGGGCGGCCCGAAATCGACGGCCAGATCTCAGATTGGCGGCGGTCCGGGGCGGTGGCACACGTTCCCGCTATGGTGGCTCGCGTAGCTGTCTGCGGACACGGACGAAGACTTCACCATCGGGAACCTGGGAGGGAATTACCTTGCTGAACAGGACATTTCGGATCGTCGCGGTTCTTGTCGTGCTGGTATGGGGCTTCACCGGCGTGGTCGCGCGGGCCGAACCGGATGTCTCGCAGCAAATGGTGCTGACCCTGCCGGAGCCGACGGGTGAAGACGCCGTCGGGGTGGTCGATCTGCATCTGGTGGACGGCTCGCGGCGGGATTCGTACGGGGCGGGCGGGGCCCGCGAGCTGATGGTCAGCGTGTGGTATCCGGCCGCGCCGGAGGCGAGAAGTCCACGGCGGGCGTGGCTCTCGCCGAACATGGCGCGGATCTACGCCGGCAGCCTGGCTCGGGTCGGCGCTTCGACGGACGGACAGTGGGTGTTCACGCCCGGGCACGGCGGGGTCGGGGCGGACGCGGAGGCCACCGGGGGACGGCGGCCGATCGTGATGTTCTCGCCGGGGCTGGGAATGCCGCGCGAGCTCAGCACCGCGCAGGCGGAAGATCTTGCCAGTCATGGATTCGTCGTCGTCACCATGAGCCATACCTACGAGTCGGCCGCCACGGAATTCCCGGGTGGGCGGATCGAGCGCAACGCGCTGCCGGTGGCGAAGGACGCGGCCGAGGCCGAGAGCCAGGTCGCGGCCGCGCTGGCGACGCGGGTGGCCGATACGCGGTTCGTGCTGGACGAACTCGGCGACATCGCGGCGGGAAAGAACCCGGACGCGGCGGAACAGCCGCTCCCGGCGAATCTCGCGCGGGTGCTCGATATGTCCAAGATCGTGATGTACGGCCATTCACTCGGTGGCGCCACCGCGGCGCAGGCCATGCACGACGACCCGCGGATCGCGGCGGCGGCCGATCTCGATGGGGGCCTGTGGGGTTCGGTGGCCCGAGACGGCGTGGACCGGCCGTTCATGCTCATCTCCGGGAATGCCGCGAGCCGGGCCGATGTCCCGGGGTGGCAGCAGTTCTGGGATGCCACGCGCGGCCCGAAGTTCCACTTCCGCCTCGTCGGCGCGCAACATCATTCGTTCTGCGACAACCAGTTCGTGGCCGCACCGCTCGTCGCGGCCCAGCGCCTTCCCGCCGCCGCCGCGGCGGAACTGGTCGGCACGATCGACCCGCAGGTTTCGCTGGCCCTGCAGAACGTGTACCTGCGCAGCTTCTTCAACACGGCGCTGGGACGATACGACCGGCTGTTGCAGGCGCCGGGCGATCTGCTGCACCCGGACATGGTCCCCGTTCCCTAGGAGCGGACCCGCTTGCGTCTCGGATGACGATTGCCGGCGTCACCATCGTTCACGACAGGATTGCCATATTCGCCCTCCCGGCCGAATCCGCAACTCGCGCTATCGTGCATAGGTGACGCTGGGAGGTAGCTGATGGCGGGTGACGGCGGGTATGCACCGGAGTTGCGGCCCTACGTGGTGTTGCTGGCACGGCTGGTGCTGGGGGTGAACTTCGTACTGTCGGGCACGTCCGCGCTGGCCGGGTGGCCCAACGCAAGTCCGCAGGCCACCCCGGGTGAGTGGCCGTGGTGGTGGGCGGGACTCTTCGAGCTCATCGTGGGCGTGCTGCTGATCCTCGGGGCCTACACGTTCTTCGCGGGGCTGTTCGGGGCCGGGATGATGGCCTACGCCTATATTTTCGTGCACGCCAAGGGGAGTCCGGACCGGTGGTGGGACGCGTACGGCAATGGCGGGCAGGCGGCCTCGGCGTTCGGGGTCGGGCTGTTGTTGATCGCGTTCTTCGGGCCGGGGGCCGCCGCGCTGTCGCTCGGCGCGCGGCGGACGAGCAGGCGCTGACCCCGCGGAATCAGCGCCGGGGAGCGGGCTCGACCCAACGGCGCAGGGCGTCGATGGTCGTCTCCGGAGAGGTGTTGAAGCACAGGCGGGTTCCGGGTGCGACCTCGACGAGCGCGTTGACCAGGCGTTCGAAGAGCACCGTGTGCTCGGCCGCCATGCGCACCCCGGCGCCGATCATCGCGGCCCGGAACTGTCCCCGGGACAGGCACTCCCGCAGCGTCACCTCGGCCGCGGCGGGATCGGCCGGAAGCAGGCAGGAGACCAGGTTGAAGCCGGCGTCGCGCAACGCGGCTTCACCGGCCGCGATTCGCGCCGCCAGCGCGTCCTCGGTCAGACCGGGATAGCGGCTGTAGTCGACGGCTCCGGGATGCAGGCCGATCGACAGCACGGCGTCGCTCGAATCGTGTTGTGCCATGGGAGGGTCCTCCGGTGTGGTCGAGATGGTGAACAGTGCCAGGCCCAGGGCGGACAGCACAAATAGCGTGATCACGGCCCTCACCACGGGACGGGTCCGTTCCGATCGAAGAAGCCGCCGGTGGGGCCGTCCGGCCCGATGCCCGCCAGTTCGACGATGGCGTCGGTGCCCTCCCGCAGGGACTGAAACCCGCTGTGCCCGTTGAGATCCGTCGCGGTGTAGCCCGGATCCACCGCGTTCACGCGAATATCACCCAGGGCCAGGGCGTACTGGGTCGTGAGCATGTTCAGGGCGGCTTTCGTGGCGGGGTAGCCGAGTGTGGGCCGCACCAGGTCCTTCCAGCGCGGGTCCGTGGTCGTCGCGATCGAGCCCATACCACTGGAGACCATGACGATGCGCGGGTTGGCGGCGGCGCGCAGCAGCGGCAGGAAGGCCGTGATCACCCGGATCGGGCCGAACACGTTGGTGTCGAAGACCGCTCGCAGGTCCGCGGCGCGGGTGTCGGCGGGGTGCGCGTCCGGGCCCGCGACAGCGGCGTTGTTGATCAGCACGTCGAGGCGGCCCGCCGCGGCGCGAACGATCCCGGCTGCCGCATCCGCAGAATCCTGCGAGGTCACATCGAGCGGGATGTAGCTGACCTGCGCGCCATCGGCGGACAGTTCGGCGGCCGCGGACGATCCGAGCGCCTCGTCGCGGGCGGCGAGGAAGACATGCCACCCGGATACCGCCAAGCGGCGCGCGGTTTCGCGTCCGAGACCCTTGTTCGCCCCGGTCACCAGGGCGATCGTCGTTGTCGTCATGGATGTCACCCTCGCGCCCGCCGGCCGGCGTCACCAGGGCCTGATCGGCATGGGACCGCCGATACCACCCCCGCGCGGCGATCCTGCGGCACGATGGACGGGGTGGACAGGGCTGAACTGGCGGGCGTGCTGCGGACCGCGCGCTCGCGCCTCACACCCGCGGAAGTCGGGCTGGCGGGCGGATTTCGACGACAGGTGCCGGGGTTGCGGCGCGAGGAGGTCGCGCAGATCGCCGGGCTCAGTGTGGATTACATCGTCCGGCTCGAACAGGGGCGCGGGCCGCGACCCTCCGAGCAGGTGTTGCACGCGCTGACCCGCGCGCTGCGGGTGAACGACTCGGACCGGGATCTGATCTTCCGGCTCGCGGGTGGTGAGCCGCCGCAGGCGGGGCGGATCCCCATGACCATCCGGCCCAGCGTCATGCGGCTGCTGGATCGGATGGCGGACCTGCCCGCGCTCGTGCTGTCCGCCAAATCCGATGTGCTGGCGTGGAATCCGCTCGCGGCGGCACTGTTCGGGGATTTCTCGGTGTATCCGGTCGGCGAGCGAAATCTGCTGTGGCAGCGATTCCTCGGCGCCGGGCCCGGCCCGACGGTCACCGACACCGAGGCGTCGGATGCGGCCGACTGCGTGGGCTGCTTGCGCACCGTCCAGTCGCGGTATCCGAATGATCCCGGGTTGTCGAGTCTGATCACCGAGTTGCGCTCGCGCAGCGCACTGTTCGAGACGCTGTGGCTTTCCGGTCGATCGGGCCGGCTGCGCAGCCGTTCGGCCACCATCGCGCACCCGGCCCTCGGCCCGCTCGAGCTCGACTGCGAGGCGCTGGTGATCCCGGACGCCGATCAAACCGTCATCGTGTATTCCGCGGCCGCGGGCAGTGCCGCGGCGACCGCGCTCGAGCTGCTCGCTCGCCCTACGACCCCGCACCCTTCAGCTGCTCCACGATGATGCGCGCGAAGTTCGCCTCTCCCAGCCCCGTCGGGTGCAGCGGCACCAAGCCGTCCTGGGGGCGGCGGGCCACGATTCCGTTCACCCAGTTCTCGAGGGGCTCGCAGCCGTCGTGGCCCACTCCCGGGCCGATGAAGTCGACGAACTCGGCGTGGTGTTCGGCCGCCAGGGTGCGGGTGAGGTCCGCCATGCGGTCGATGAGGTCCTGCAGGTAGGTGGCATCGCGGGGCCAGACCGGCTGGGTGGGGCAGCCGCCGTCGCGGGTGTAGAGGGCGTAGCTGGTGATCAGGATGCGGGCCTTCGGGGCTTTCGCGTGGATCGCGTCCAGCACCGCGGCGATCTGCGGGCCGGTGGCGTCGATCGCCTGGGCGCCGCGGTCGATGCCGTCCGCGGTGAGGCGGTCTCGGCAGGATTCGCCGGCCGGCTCGGGAGTGTTGTTCACGCACTGGTTCGCGATGGTGAGCAGGCCGGCGTCGTTGCCGCCGATGGTGAGGGTGACCAGGGTGGTGTCGGGGGTCAGGGCGTCGAGTTGGATCGGGACCTTCGCCTCGGCCGACCTGCCGGTCTGCGGTGTGGTCAGGATGTTCTCGGTGCGCGCGCCGCTGCAGGTGACGTCGCGAAACGTCTTGACGCCCAGTTCGTTCGCGACCAGCCGGGGGTAGTTGACAGCGCTGCGAAAGCAGGGATCGCCCATACTCGGCGGCGATATCCCGGGGCCGGCCGCGAAGGAGTCGCCCAGTGCCACGTACTCCCCCAGCAGCGCGCTGTTCACCCCCGGCTCGTCGGAGGGTGACGGTTCGGACGAGCAGCCGGACACGATCGCGGCGGTGACCGTCAGCGCGGCCAGGGCGGCGTGAGCGCGGGTTCGCGAGGAGGACAGCCACATGCCGACCACCCTAACCGGGTGAATTCCCGCTCTGACGCTGCCGCACGGCGAGCAGGCGTACCCGAGAGATCCGCGCCGGCCGTGAATCAGACCGTGCCGACTGGGTATCGCCCACTCGTGACCTTCGACTTGACGCCCACCGCCGCGCAGCAGGATCTGGTGCGCAGAGTGCGGGATTTCACGCAGGAATGTGTGCGGCCGGTGGCCGCGCACTACGACCGTGCCCAGGAGTTTCCCTGGCCGGTTCTCAAGGAGGCGGCCGAGCGGGGGTTCTACAGTCCGCTGTTCTATCGCGATCTCATCGGTGATCCCACCGGGTTGTCGCTGCCGATGTTCATGGAAGAGCTGTTCTGGGGTTGCGCGGGAATCGGATTGGCGATCGTCATGCCCGCGCTGGCGCTGTCGGCGATCGGGCAGGCCGCCACACCCGAGCAGATGTTGCGGTGGGCGCCCGAATGTTTCGGCACACCCGGGAATCTGAAGCTGGCCGCGCTCGCGATCTCGGAGCCCGAAGGGGGCAGCGATGTGCGCAATCTGCGGACGCGCGCTGTGCGCGACGGCGACGACTGGGTGATCGACGGGCACAAGATGTGGATCGGCAACGGCGGCATCGCCGACGTGCACGTGGTGAACGCGGTGGTCGACGAGGAGCTGGGGCATCGCGGTCAAGCGCTGTTCGTGGTGCCGGGCGGGACGCCGGGGCTGGAGCTGGTCCGCAAGCTGGACAAGCTGGGGTGCCGGGCCTCGCACACCGCGGAACTGCGGTTCGACCGGGTGCGGGTGCCCGCCGATCACCTGCTCGGCGGAGCCGACAAGCTCGAGCACAAACTGGCGAAAGCGCACGCGGCCAACGGGGATGGCGGGCGGACGAGCTCGGCGACGCTGGGCACGTTCAACCAGACCCGGCCGATGGTCGCCGCGCAGGCGCTCGGCATCGCCAGGGCGGCACTGGAATACATGACCGACTACGCCAATCGGCGGGAAGCGTTCGGCGCGGCGATCATTCATCATCAGGGCATCGCGTTCCCGATCGCCGATCTGGCCACGCGCATCGACGCCGCGCGACTGCTGACCTGGCGGGCCGCGTGGATGGCAGCCAACGGGGTGCCGTTCGAGCGCGGTGAGGGGTCGATGGCGAAGCTGGCGGCCAGTGAGGTCGCGGTGGACGCCACCGAGCGTGCCATTCAGACCATGGGCGGCTGGGGATACATCACCGACCATCCCGTGGAGAAGTGGTATCGAGACGCAAAGCTGTACACCATCTTCGAGGGAACCAGCGAGATTCAGCGCATGGTGATCTCCGGCGCCCTGGGCGCGGCCGACGGCAAACCACCGCTGCACTTCTCGCTCGAACCCTCCGGCGGATCGTTGAACCGGAAGTTCGGCCGCGGCACCGAGATACGCACCAAGGCGGCCTCGGCCGCCCTGACGATGAAGGATCGGATGCCGCAGCCGATAGTGAAGGCGGCGATGCGGTTGTTGCGCCCGCCGCGCTGAGCCGTGTCAGAAGCGGCTGTGCACCTTCGTCGGGGTGATGCGGACGATGACCCGCTCGGCCGTGTCGGTCGCCGCGGCGGGGTTGAAGTCGTTGAAGCTCTTACCGGTGAACTTGCGCGACACCTGGTCGGGCAGCACACGATCGGGGTCGGGCTCCAAACTGACCGTGCCGCGCACCTCGGCGTAGACGTACTGGTTCTCCGCCGGGGTGATCATGACGGTGGCCCGCGGATCCCGCGCGAGGTTGCGGTACTGCTGCCGCGTCACCGCGGTCGAGTACACCAGGTCGTCCCCGTCCCGTATCAACCACACCACGGTCAGATGCGGCTGCCCGTCCGCCCCGATGGTCGCCACGGTCCCGAAGACCTTGGACTCGTCGATGTGCCTGCGCAGTTCTTCCGAAAGCATGCTCACCCCGCTGCGCAACACCCCCCACCCCGAAACAATTCCCGCATGCCCGCGGCCACCCGATGAAACCACGACTCGTGGCTCCGCTCCCCCGGACACCCAAAAGCATTCCGCCACAACCAATTCATACACGCGGGGAGCTGGATCTCGCGTTGACGAGGCCCTGCCCGGAGGCATGTGGCGAACCGGTGGGGTGGTCAGACCGGGCGGGGGGATGGGTGGTCGGGTGAGCGGAACAGGGTGGCCACCGGGACGGCGGAACGGGCATCGGGGGTCGTCAGGTCGAAGTATTGGGCGGGGAGGACGTGGTGGAGGGTGGCCACAAGGGTCGCGGGGATCGACTCGATCTTCGTGTTCAGGGCTCGGACGTTCGCGTTGTAGAGGCGGCGGGTCGCGGCGATTCGGTCCTCCGCGTCGCCCAGGTCGGATTGCAGGGACAGGTAATTGTGGATCGCGCCGAGGTCGGGGTACTGCTCGGCCACGGCCGACAGACGGGACAGGGCGTTCGTCAGGGCGGTTTCGGCGGTGACGACGCCGGTCACTTCCGAACCGGCAGCGGATGCGGCGGCGGCGTTCACGCGGGCCGCGGTGACGGCTTCCAGGGTGCCGCGTTCGAAGGCGGCGGCGCGTTCGGCCGTGGCGACCAGATTCGGGATCAGCTCGTGGCGGCGCTGCAGTTCGACATCGACCTGCCGCCAGGACTCGGCGACCAGGTTCCGCAGCCGGACGAAATCGTTGTACACGGCGAAGTACCACAGGACGGCGATCACCACGACGGCGATCACCAGCAGGACGGTGACGGTGGTGCTCATGCGATGGTCCCTTCCGAGTGCGAGCCGGACAGCGCCGGGTACGAGTGGGTGGCGGGGGTGCCGTGGTCGGTCCAGACGAAACGCGGAATGCCGTCGGCGAGGGCACGCATCACCTCGTACACACCGGTGATCTCGTGCGGCCGATTGCCCAGCGTGGTCACGGCGACCAGCAGGTTGCCGACGATCTCGAACTTGGTCACGGTCACCGCACCGCCGTGGGCGCGGGCCAGCTCGAGCAGTGTGTCGATCGTGCGCGGGGTGAGGACCGCGTGGGCGAACGCCGGATTCTTCGAATAGACGAAGAATCGGCGATTGAAGTCCGCCGATTCGAACTCCACCCGTCCCCCGGTGGTGATGTCCACCGTGGCGCCCATCGTCAGCCGAGGCAGTGCGGCGGGCAGCTCCACGACGAAGACGTTTCGGCAGTGCGTGCTGACATTGATGCGGTTGTTGTGCAGCCAGGTGAGATGGAAGAAGCTCGCCGGGTAGTCGCCGACCGTGCCCCGCATGGTGTCGCGGACGCGAAACCGCCGGGCCCGCCCGATATTGAACGGCGGGAAGTCCCAGGTGGGCACCGGCCACTCCGATGTGCGCCGATACTCGAACCCGTTCCCCCGCGCCCAACCCTCGGCCCACCGTTTGCGCAGCGATTTCACGATGATCCCGGCCGGCAGGAACGCGAGCAACGGCGTCGCCGGCAGCAGCCACCACGAGAACGGCCGGCCGTGGTCGTGCCACCACCGATACTGCACGAACACCAGCGCCACGAAAGTCATCGCTGTCAGCACGTTGAGCGTCGGCTGCCGCGACCACACCGCCTCATCCGATTCCCGATCGGTCACACCGCTCACAAGTCCCCCTCCCCACGACCGCCCCTCCCGGACGGTCGCAACGATTCTCTCAGGGGCCCGCAATGCAATTTCGGTGGCGGACGCGGCCGGCCCGGGAATAGCGGGCAACCGATCGGCATTGCACCCGACGTCGAAAGGTTGCAGATGTCCGAGGTCCAGGTGGTGCGCAGCGCCGAGCGGGGACGGTGGCGCAACGAGTGGCTCGAATCACGGCAGTCGTTTCCCGCGACCGGCAACTTCGACCATGCGCGGTACGCGCACGGGATGCTGCTCATTCACAACGAGGATTTCGTCGACGCCGGGGAGGGCTTCGACACCCATCAGCACCGGGATACCGAGATAATTACCTGGGTGCTGGAAGGAACTGTCGTACACCAGGACTCGCAGGGGCATTCGGGGTTGATCCATCCCGGGCTGGCACAGCGGATGAGCGCGGGGACCGGAATCCTGCATTCGGAGAAGAACGGCGCGGGCCGGGCGGAGCGGCAGCGGCTGCACGTCGTGCAGATGTGGGTGCCGCCGGACACACCGGGGAGTGTGCCCGGATACCAGGAGATGGACATCGGTGATGCGCTGCGGCGCAACGAATTGCTGACCGTCGCCTCCGGCATGGAGCGCTACCGCAACGACACAGCCATCGGTCTCGGCAACAGGTTCGCCGCCTTCCACGCGGCGCGCCTGGACGCCGGGTCCGCGATTCAGGTACCCGACGCGCCACACGGGCACGTGTTCATCGCGCGCGGCAGCGTCGAGTTCGAAGGATCCGGCATCCTCGAACAGGGTGATGCGGTGCGGCTCACCGCGACCGGCGGACAGCAGGTACGCGCACATACCGACGCCGAAATCCTCATCTGGGAGATGCACGCGGTCGCGGTCTGAATCCGAACAGCGAACACGACATTCGCTGCGCCTGGCGCGATTTCCCCCGCCTCCTGCGTACATTCGTGATGATCGCGATCCGGCCGGGGGTCTCGTCCGCCTTCGACCGACTCGCACCGCCAGTCGCCGAGGAGCCACCGATGCTGCCCGTGATCTACTCGATGAGTGTGTCCCTGGACGGTTTTACCGCCGGTCCACACGACGACATAAGCTGGACAGCACCGGATACCGAGCTCATGCGCTTCCACAATGAGCAGACGCGGCAGGTGGCCGCGCACGTGTGCGGCCGCAAACTGTACGAGACCATGCTGGTTTGGGAGACTGCGGAGCAGACCATGACCGAGGCCGACGACCTCGAGTTCGCGCGCATCTGGCAGCCGATTCCCAAAGTGGTGTTCTCCCGCACGCTGAATGCGGTGCGCGGCAACGCCCGGCTCGCCACAACGGATCTCGCGAACGAGCTGAACGCGCTGTGCAATCGGTCGGGAGATGGCGTGGTGGCCATCGACGGAGCGCAGCTCACCGCCGCGGCCATTGCCGAGGATCTGATCGACGAGTATCGGTTGTTCGTGTGCCCAGTGATCATCGGGAGTGGGATCTCGTACTTTCCGCCGCTGCCGCAGTCGCTGGAATTGCAATTGCTCGAATCGCGGACGTTCAGTTCGCGTGTGGTCTATCTGCGATACGGGCGTGTGAGGTGAGTGGGGCGCGGGGACGCGTTTATTTGCGGCTGCTGAACATCCGTGCGGTTCTGAACTGCGAATGCGTCTGAATATTGTTGTATCACAATGCAATTGGGCTATTGCGGGCTGCTATCGCGGAGTAGAATAGGGGTATGAATTCGGGAGGGGAAACCACCATCGCGCAGAGTGTCACCGCGCACGCTGCCATTGTGGAGAACCTGCTCGAATCGCCTCTGTTCTCGTTGCCCGATGCCGAGTTCGTCGAGAAGATGCAGGAACTCGAGACCAGTTTCCGCATGCTCGAAGCGGTGAAGCAACGCTTCGTCCTCGAATGCGGTGTGCGGGGGTTGAACACGCAGGCCGGAGTGAAGAGTCTGATCGTGTTCCTGCAACAGACCCTCCGGATCTCCCACTTCGACGCGGCTGCTCGGGTGCGGAACGCAGACCGGCTCTCCACGGTGTCCGAAGGCAGTCTCCAGCGGCCGCCCGTGTTTCCCCACATTGCTGACGCTCAGCGCGCGGGAGAGATCTCCGCCGAGCACGTGCAAGCGATCGTGAAGGTCCTGGACCGGATCCCCGCGAGCGTGGAACCGAAGCTCAAGGAACTCGCCGAACGCTCCCTGACCGACTACGCACGCACCGGCGACCCCAAAGGCGTGACCCAACTCGGAGTCCGGGTCCTGGCATACACCGACCCCGACGGGGTGTTGACCGCGGACAAGGACCGGCAACGCATGCGCGGGATCTACATCGGGCGTCAACGCGCGGATGGGATGTTCCCGATCTCGGGGTTGCTCACCCCGGAGTTGGGTGCGGTGTTCCTGCCCATGTTCGCCAAGTTCGCGCGCCCCGGCATGTGTAACCCCGATGATCCCGAGAGCCCGCACACCACCGCGCAACTCGGGATCGACACCGAAATCGACGCCGATGACAGTGACGCCGATGCTGCGACCGTCGCCGCGCGTGCGGTGTTGCGGGCTGCTGCCAAGCGTGACCACCGCAGTGAAGCGCAACGCAATCATGATGCGCTGCTGCGGTTCCTGCAGCCCGATATGGGGCCCACCAAGCTCGGCTATCACCGGGGGCTGCCGGTCTCGACCGTGGTGACCATGCGCCTGACGGACCTGGAGCAGCGTACCGGGCTCGCTACCACGAACACCGGTGGCACGCTCTCGATCACCGAAGCGATCAAACTGGCCGCGCGGTCGACCCCGTACCTGGTGATCGTGGACGCCAACGGCCGCCCACTGCACCTCTCCCGTGGTCAACGCCTGGCATCGGTAGAGCAGCGCCTGGCACTCACCGCGGTCGAGCGCGGGTGCACCCGACCCGGATGCGACGCCCCCGCCACCCGCTCCGCAGTCCACCACATCAAGGAGTGGGCTGATGGCGGCGACACCGACATCGAGAACCTGACTTTCGCGTGCGATGCCTGCCACGCACAGATCAACACTGGCCCAAACGGCTGGAAAACGATCGTCATGCCGCCCGATTCGGAGCATCCGGGCAAAACGGGGTGGATACCCCCACCGCATATCGACCCCGCTCGTAGACCTCGGGTGAATTTCAGTCATCACCCGCGTGTGCCGAGTCCTTCGGGTGTGCCGGGTATCCCGGCGCGGCGACTCTGCTAAAGCGCCGCCCTCCAGCCGGAACCCAAACCCCAAACCTCAAAGCCCAACCCCAAGGGCTGAGAGCGGCATCGGTGTTCACTCCAGTGGCCGACGTAGCCGAGACCCGCACGCGCCCTTCGCGTTCCGGCGGGGTTCGGGAGAACAAGCAAGTACAACGCGGCAGTGCTGGTTACTTCGCCTGCCGTACCCGATTTCGGCTCCCCAGCTGGGAGCGCTTTCGCCCTTCCAGCGTGGCTGGATGGCCGTGGGAACCTTCTCGAGACCTACAGACAAAGACTCGTCATCTCTGAATGCTGGTTCTGCCCGAGGTGGTGATTGTGGTGAGCGATAGTTGATTCGAGGCTTGCTTGTACCCCCGCCGGTGGTGGATTCCGTTTATCGGCCCGGTAGGGCCGGTACCGCCGTCGAGGCTCCCAACCCGGGCCCGGCTGGTATTCCGTTATCCAGGCTGCTCTCCCTCGGGAGGGCTGGAACCGTAGTCGAAGCTCCCAATCGGTCCCCGCTGGTATCCCGTTATCCAGGCTGCTCTGCCCCGGCAGGGCTGGAACCGCAGTCGAGGCTCCCCACCGGTCCCCGCTGGTATCCCGTTATCCAGGCTGCTCTGCCCCGGCAGGGCTGGAACCGCAGGCAAGTCCCCTACCGCACAACGCTGGTATCTCGCTATCCAGTCGTCCCGAACCGCAACCACCCACCCAACGCTCCGATCCCCCCGAAACCCAGCCACGCATACCGAACAGCCCCCTACCTGCCCGCCCCTGACACACCCCCACTCTCGACCTCAATGTCACGCCGCTTGACGAACAAGACGATCGCCAACACTGGATAAACCAACACCGGCAGCAACGTCCCCACATACGACTGCTGATCCGCCACCACAGCACTCCCACTGAGCAGCGCGAAATCGAACAACCCGTGAATGACCGAGTTCAGCGCATTCCCCCCGGACACACGCCGAATCAGATAGAAGAAATACCCCGCGAGACTGACCATCACAGCCTGCGGCAGCGCGGAGATGCCATGCCCGACAACATTCGTCAGATGAACAGCACCGAATATCACACTCGACCACAGCGCTACGCGACCTTCGGTCAGCCCGTGCCGGCGCAGTACGGTGACACCGATGCCCCGGAACATGCCCTCTTCGCCCCAGCCGACGAATTGCGTCGCCAGCAAAAGAACGACGATATACACCCAGCCCTTGTCCGCGAGAGCGCTGTAGTCGATGCCGAGGGCGATGGCGATGAGAAATACGATCGGCACCACGCGCACCCACGGCTGAACCGGCCGGTCATCCCGCAGCACCGGCCGCAGCCAGCCCAGATAGGCGGCAATGCCGTAGGTGAAGGCCAAGGCCACGCCGAGTGGGATGATCATGCCGAAGAAGACGCCCCGGGTGGTGAAGAAATCGTCTTCCCCGGAGAGTTTCGACAGCAGAATCCCGCCGCCCTGGATGATTGCGAGGTAAACGACGACGATCGCCGCGAAACCCAGGTAGGTCAGACGACGCGCGGGCCGCTCCCGCGGCGGTACAGCGGATGTTGTGCCCATTCAGCAAAGATAATGCCGTCCGGTCTGTAAGAGTGGCTTACTCGCCGACTAACCCCACAGCGCATGGGTGACGGCGTAGCCCGCAACGGCGGCGATAAGCCCGGCTACGACGCTGCCGATGGCATAGATAGCCGCCGGGCGATAGGCGCGCTGCTCGGTCAGGCGAATCGTCTCGTAGCTGAAAGTGCTGTAGGTGGTGAAAGCGCCACAGAATCCGGTTCCCGCCAACAGCATCCAGGATTGCGCGAGACCCGCGCCGGTGAGCGCGCCCAGCAGTAGGCAGCCCGAGATGTTGACGATTGCTGTGCCCCAGGGGAATCGGCTCTCGTGGCGGGATTGGATGGCGCGATCGAGGAGGTAGCGGGAAGGTGCGCCGAGCGCGGCGCCGAGGATTACCAGCAGTGCGTCCATCAGATCGTCTCCGTCCGGATGGACCGTGCGGCGTAGCGGGTGAGAATCAGCGCGCAGGCGGTGGCCGTGAGGGCTGCGGTCAGGGTGCCGATGAGGTAGGCCGCGGCGGTGACGACCGTGTCCGGATTCAATAGCGCTCGAATGTCGTTGGCGTAGGTGGAGAACGTGGTGAAGCCCCCGAGGATTCCGACGCCCAGGAATGGGCGGACCAGGGGGTGCGCGGGGCGGATTTCGGTGATGACGACCATCAGCACACCCAGCAGGAAGCTGCCCACCACATTGATGACGAATATCGCCCACGGGAATCCTTCGGCGGGGGCAGGCCAGGCGAGGGTGAGGCCGTATCGGCTCAGTGCGCCGAGTGCTCCCCCGGCTGCGATGACGGCGAGCACAGCGCCGTGTGTTCCGCTGATTTCCCGCTTCTGACCTGCATCGGTCGCGTCGAAATCGGGATCGATGGGCATTGGTTCGCCGGGCATGACGTCTCCTACTCCATGGCCGCGCACGCGGATGTGGGGTAGGGACTGTTGGCGGAGATTCCCGCGGTTGTTCCGAATCCAGGTTCGGAGCGGCGAGCCCCACCGCCGCGAGATCGATCCTAGACCGGGTGCTGCCGGACGCCGCGCACGGCCCTCGAGGCCGGGCGTTGCGCTCGGATCGAATCCGATGCCGAGATCGTGTCGGGCGCGGGATCTACGATTGCCCAGGGCCCGAGACGATGGGTTCGGAGAGATCGATGAGGAGCCGATTGTGTCGGACACGTTCGTGGTTGCCGCGCGAATTCCCATGGGGCGGGATGCTTTCGAGCGCTGGCTGGAAACACCCGCACCGGAGCCGGCGGTGATCGAGAATGCCGGCGCCATGTTCGACGGCTGGTTCTGGGATGGGAAGGCGGCCGATTGGGGGCAGGCCGAGGTGGGAGTCACGCCGCGCGAGTACTTCGCGGATTGTTTCGGGGAGGACACCGGCGGGCTCACCTATGTGCTGACCTATCGGGACGGGGCCCTCGAGGCCTATCTCATGCACTTCGGATTCTGTGAGTCGAATATCTACACCGCGCTGCTCATGCTCGCCGCTGCGGGACGGATGAGCGCCTCGGACGCACCGAGTACGGTGCTGTTCTGGGCCGAGACCAGCGGTTCGATGTTCGCGGCCGACTCCACCGGGTGGCTGGCCACGCTGTCCGTGGGAACCGCTGGGGCGCGGTTCGCGGCTGATCTCGATCTCACGCGCACGATCGCGGATCTGCGGGTGGCCGAGGGCAGCTATTTCGATCTGCTCGTGCGGCTGGCCGAGGCCGAGGAATCGACGGGCGAGTCGAGCAGCACCGCGATCGCCCGGGATCCGCGGTACGTGGATGCTGCCGTCCTTGCTCGGGGCTGAGGCACGCGCATGTCACTGCACGTCGTCGAGGACCTGATCGAACAGTCGATCCGCCTGCTCCACGTCGCCTCCCCGAAAGATGATCGCCGCGTACGCGAACGGATAGCCACGCTGTATCGCTACCAGGATGTCTACGACTGCTCCTTCACGCACTTCCGACTGCTGGACATCCTGCTCGAGCGCGGCTTCACCCATCGTTTCGAGCTACGACAGCACCCCGAATACAGCGGCCGCGCAGACTACTTCGAACAGCTCACCGAATTCACCGCGCTGGCCGAGATCGACCCGGAGGAAGATCCCTCGGGCTGGCTCGAAGACGGCTACGTCGATCCGCCCCACCTGTACTGCGATGCGGGAACCGCGCTGTGGCGCACAATGATCCAGTCCGGGCAGATCACGGGCTCCGATGCCGAGCCGCTCGCTCCGGCGCCCCTGGCCGAGGTCGTGCACGAGGTCGTGCGTGCCGCGGAGCACGCCGGCGACGTCGAAACCATTGCCCTGTGGCACGCGCTCGGGTGGCACGGCATCACCGAGGACGCCTGGCTCGATCATCCCCGAGATGATCCGGCGCTGGCCGCTATTCGCGATATCGCACTCCGCACCGGGGCCACGACCTTCGAGCTCGTGAGCGGATATCGCCCCACGCCGGCGTATTACGAGGATGACCCGATCGAAGCCTGGTGGTTCGGCGACGACACAGAATCGCACTGATCCAAAGCATGTCCCGCGCGCTCGCTCGCGCCGAAGATCAGGGTTCCAGCACGGGGGCGAAAGCGAGGCAGACGTGTACGACATCCGACGTCTCATCCTGTTGCGGGACCTGGCCGAACACACCACCATGACCGCGGTCTCGGAGCTGCACGGCATCACCACCTCGGCGGTGTCCCAGCAGTTGCGGATTCTGGAGGAAGAGGTCGGGACGGTTCTCACCCGTCGCGAGGGCCGGGTGCTGCGCTTGACTCCGGCCGGGCGGGTGCTGGTCGATCACACGTCCCGGGTGCTGGCCGCGCTAGAGGAAGCCGAGAGCGCGGTGGCGGCCACCGCCGAGCAGATCAGCGGCGTACTCACCCTGGCGACCTTCCGCACCGCTCAGGTCGGATTGGCGCTGCCGGTGGTGGTGCAGCTGCGCGAGGCGTATCCGCGCTTGCGTGTGCGCGTGGTGGATCTGATGCCGGTGGATTCGGTGCCCGCGGTGCGCCAGCAGGAAGTGGATCTGGCGATCACCTATTCGTATTCGTTCCGCACGCGGGATCTGCCGCTGGGTATGGCCTCGGAGTTCCTGTTCAGCGATCCGCTGGTGCTGCTCGCCCCGGAAGTGTTGCGCGAACGCGTGCTTCAGCACGGTCTGTCGGCCGTGCGGGATGCGGACTGGATCACCGCTCGCGATGGCGCGCCCTCGATCGCGTCGGTGCTCTACGCGTGCCGGGAGTCGGGCTTCGCGCCGCGCATCGAACATCGCAGTGCCAGTTTCGAAGCCATGGCCGAGATGGTGGATTACGGCTTGGGCGTGACCATCGTGCCGCAGATGTCGGTCGCGCCCGAGCATCACCACCTCATCGCCTGCCCGGTGGCCGGGGGCAGTCGGCAGATCGGGGTGACCTACCGGCGTGCCTCCCTGGAACGCCCCGCGGTGGCGGCGGCCATTCACGCGCTGCGCGCGATCGCCCAGCCCCTGCAACTGGCCGGTTGAGCAGGGGCCGAGCGATTGCGCTGCCGTCGAACGGTGCGGCGCGAGGCGAGATCGCGCCGCACGCCGATCAGCTGCGGCGCAGTGCGGGGTCGGCCAGCGCGTCGGGGATCTTGCCGCTGTCGCGCTCGTGGAACAGCGTTCCCGGCGGAACGATGTCGTCGATGCGATCCAGGATGTCGTCACCGAGCACGACTTCTGATGCCTTCAGATACGCGGTCAGGTGGGCTTCGGTGCGCGGTCCGATGATGGCGGAGGTGACGTCCGGGTGTGCCAGGACGAATCCGATGGACAATTCGATGAGCGAGAGCCCGGATTCCTCGGCGAGCACCGACAGTGCCTCGGCGGCCGCTAGTTTGGCGGCATTGTGCTCCGATGCGATGTCGAAGCGACCGGGGATGAGATCGGCGCGGAAGGATTCGGGCTGCTCGGCGCCCACCCGGTAGTTGCCCGAGAGCCAGCCCGCGGCAAGGGGGCCGAAGGTGATGACGCCCAGTCCGTATTCACGGGCGATGGGCAGGGTCTCGCGCTCGATGCCGCGAACGAGCGGGGAGTACGGAACCTGTTCGGTGGCCGGGCGATTGAGTTTGCGGCGGTCGGCCACCCACTGCGCTTCGATCAGCTCACCGGGCGAGAACACCGAGGTGCCGTAGTACCGGATCTTGCCCGCGCGCACGAGATCATCGAGCGCGCCGATGGTTTCGTCCACCGCGGTCACGGTTTCGGGGCGATGCACCTGGTACAGGTCCAGGTGGTCGACGTCGAGGCGGCGCAGCGAATCCTCCACCGCGCGCACGATCCAGCGGCGGGAGTTGCCGCGGTGGGTGAGGTCGTCGTCCACGATCCCGTGGAATTTGCTGGCCAGGATGATCTGATCGCGCCGCCCGCGCAGCGCCTTGCCGACGATGATTTCCGATTCCCCGCGCGAATAGGTGTCGGCGGTGTCGATGATATTGATTCCGGCATCGAGTGCCCGGTGGATCAGGGCGATCGATTCCTCATGGGTGGTCTTGGCGCGCGCGCCGAAGTTCATGGCGCCCAGGGTGAACGGGCTCACGCGCACGCCGGTGCGGCCCAGGGTGCGAAGGTCGGAAAGGCTCATCGGACGGCTCCTGACAGGGTGCGGCGGCGGGTGCGGGAATCGGTGAGCGAGGGCGGCAGATAGCCCTCGTCGGCGGGGCTGATGGTGACCCCGGGCGCGACGATCTCATCGATGCGGTCCAAGACGTCGGCGCTGAGCTTCACCTGGACCGCGTCGAGCTGGGTTTCGAGCTGTTCCAGGGTGCGCGGGCCGATGAGCACGCTGCTGACCGCGGGGTGCTGGAGTACGAACGCCAGCGCGAGCTGCACCAGGGTGAGCCCGGCGTCGTCGGCGAGCACGGCCAGCTGCTCGGCGGCGGCCCGCTTGCGCTGATTGGCGGCCAGCGCCGGATCGTGCCGGTGCGGCTGGCGGGTCAGGCGGCTGGATTCGGCGGCTTCCGCACCCGGGCGGTAGCGGCCCGAGAGCCAGCCGCCCGCGAGCGGACTCCAGGTCAGCACGCCCAGACCGTATTTCCGGGCGATCGGCAGGGTGGCGCGCTCGGCGCCGCGCGCCAGGATCGAGTACGGCGGCTGTTCGGTGACCGGCGGTTGCAGATTGCGGTCGTCGGCCACCCATTGCGCGGTGACCAGCTGATGCGGCTCGAACGTGGTGGTGCCGTAGTACCGGATCTTGCCCGCGGTGACCAGGTCGTGCAGTGCGCGCAGTGTTTCCTCCAGCGGCACATCGGGATCGGGCCGGTGCACCTGGTAGAGGTCGAGGTGGTCGGTGTTCAGCCGGCGCAGGCTGTCCTCGACCGCGCGCACGATCCAGCGCCGCGAGTTGCCACGGCTGTTGGGGTCGTTGCCGATCTGCCCGTGGAACTTGCTGGCCAGGAACACATCGTCACGCCGGCCCGCCAGGGCCTTGCCGACGATGGCCTCGTTCTCGCCCTGCGAATACACATCGGCGGTGTCGACGACGTTGATGCCGGCGTCCAGCGCGCGGTGCACGATGCGTACCGCGTCGTCGTGGTCGCGATTGGCCCAGGCGCCGAAGTTCATGGCGCCCAGCGCGAGTGGGCTGACCAGCACGCCGGTGTGGCCGAGATAGCGCAATGTCATGGGGGAATTCACTTTCTGCCGGAGTCCGGCGCGACGGGGGCGGATCGGGCGATGGCCGCCCGGCCCAGACCGGTAATGACGAGATCGCTCTGCGGGGAATGGATTCGGCCGACCATGGCGTCGCGGTGGTGCCGTTCGAGCGGATGCCGCCGGTCCAGTCCGGGATTGCCGGTGAGGTCGAGGGCGGATTCGGTGACCCGGATCGCGGTGCCGGTGGCGACGTGCTTGGCCAGCCCGGGTAGCGGGGTGTTCTCGTCGGCGGCCAGTTCGGTCACGGCCCGGCGCAGCAGCGCACGGCTGGTGAGGACGGCGGCTTCGATCTCGCCGACGCGATCGTGGAAGCGCGGCACCGTCGCCAGGGATGCCCCGAGCGCGGTCGGCACCCGGGTGTGCAGGTAGGCGGTGAGCCAGTCCCGGGCCGCGATGGCGACGCCGTTGTAGTTGGCCGCCAGCAGTATCGGCAGCGCCTGCCGCGCGGGACGCGGCCCGGGCGCGCCCGGCTCGCGCAGTTCGAGCAGCCGGGAGTTGGGCACGACGGTGCCGTCGAAGATCACCGATTGGGTGTCCGAGGCGCGCAGGCCGAGGTGATTCCAGGTGGGCTCGATGCGCCAGTCGGTGGCGGTCCGGTCGAGCAGGAAGGTCGCGATGCGGGGTTCGGGATCGGCGGTGCGGGTGGTGACGGTGAACCAGGTGAGCCCGGAAACACCGGTGGCGTACGCCTTCTCGCCGTCGATGCGCCAGTCACCCGAGGGCAGGCGGGTGGCGGTGGTGGCGGGCAGGCCGCCGCGGGCCAGACTGCCCAGCTCGCGTTCCACCGCGAAACCGTTGAAGAGCGCGCCGTCGGCCGCGGCCGAGCGCAGTACCGCTTCCTTGAGATCCTCGGGCCACGGACAGTCCTCGCGAATCAAGCCCAGATGGTTCACGAAGTTCCACTGCAGGATCAGCCCGACCGAGGGATCGGCCGCGCCGATGCGCTCGATCACCTCGACTGCTTCGGCCAGACCCGCGCCCCGTCCGCCGAATTCGACGGGGACGGTCAGGCCCGGCACGCCGGCCTCGCGCAGTGCGGCGAACGAATCGGCCGGGAACACCGCGGCGCGGTCGTAGCGTTCGGCGTTGCCGGCGACCACCGCGAGGGCGGCCGCGAAGGCGTCTTCGTCCAATCCGGTGGCGGGGGTGGTTCTTTCGGCTACCGCGGTCATGGGCGGGTCACCTTCCTTCTCGTAGCGTGGGGTATCAGGCCCGGACCAGTTGCGGCACGGCGGTGTCGACGCCGGGCACCGCGGCCAGCAGCTCGCGGGTGTAGTCGGCGCGCGGGTCGGTGAAAACGTCGGCGACCGTGCCGGTTTCGACGACCCGGCCCGCGCGCAGGACCGTCACCTCGTCGGCGATGAGCCGGACCACGCCCAGGTCGTGGGTGATGAACAGATAGGTCAGGCCCTGTTCGTGCTGGAGATCGACGAGCAGTTGCAGGATCTGGGCCTGCACCGAGACGTCCAGGGCCGAGACCGCCTCGTCCAGGACCAGAATCCGCGGCGACGCGGCCAGCGCGCGGGCGATCGCCACGCGCTGGCGTTGCCCGCCGGAGAGTTCGGCGGGCTTGCGGTCCAGGAACTTCCGGTCCAGGGCCACCGCGTCGAGCAGTTCGCGCACCCGAGCTTTGCGATCGGCGCCGGTGGCCAGCCCGAGCGCCGCCAGCGGTTCGGCGATGATCTGCTCGACGTCGAATCGCGGATCCAGCGACGAATACGGGTTCTGATGCACGAACTGGATGCGGGTGCGCACCGGGCGGAATCGCCGCCGGGACAGGCCCGTGACGCGCTGGTCCTCGACCCAGATGTCCCCGGAGTCGGCGGCGGCGAAACCGACCGCGATGCGGGCCACGGTGGATTTACCCGCACCCGACTCCCTCACCAGGGCGTGGGTGGTGCCCGCGGTGACGTCGATGGAGACGTCGTCCACCGCGCGCACGCCCCCGAACGATTTGCTCAACTCGTGCAGGCGCAGGATCACCCGCGGTGACTCCTGGTCGCCGACAGCCTTCTTCGGTGTCGCGACCGAGGGGGCGAGCCGGTCCGCGTGCGCGGACGGTGCCGCCGCGATCAATCGGCGGGTGTACTCCTGGCGTGGGTCGGACAGGAGCTCGGCCGTCGGCCCCTGCTCCACGATGCGCCCGTGTTGCATCACGATCAGCCGATCCGATCGCTCGGCCGCCACACCGAGATCGTGGGTGATCAACAGCACGCCCAGTCCGAGCGTGACCCGCAGTTCGGCCAGCCGGTCCAGGATGACCTTCTGCACGGTCACGTCCAGCGCCGAGGTCGGCTCGTCGGCGACCAGCAGCGCGGGATCGCTGGCCAGCGCGATGGCGATCAGCACGCGCTGTTTCATCCCGCCGGACAGCTCGTGCGGGTACTGCCGGGCGACCCGTTCGGGATCGGCGAGTCCCGCCAGGTCGAGTTTGGCCAGCACCAGTGCGCGGCCGGTTTCCGAATCGACGCGGCGGTGCAGGCGTACCGCCTCCAGGATCTGCGCGCCGACCCGTTTCACCGGATTGAGCGAGGTGCCTGGATCCTGTGGGACGAAGCCGACGAAGGGCCCGCGCACCCGCGCGAGTTTGCGGTCGCGCCAGCCGCGGGTGTCCTGGCCATCCAGCTCCAGGGCGTCGGCGCGAACCTGGGCCTCGGGCGGCAGCAGATGCAGGGCCGCGTGCACGGTGGTGCTCTTGCCGGAGCCGGATTCGCCCACCACCGAGACGAATTCGCCCGGTCGTACCGCGAGCGACACCCCGTCCACGGCGGGCGTCGCGCTCGCTCCGCGGCGGGTTCGATAGCGCACGCGCAGATTGTCGATGCGCAGCAATGGTTGTTCGCTCATCAGGAGCCTCCCAGCGATCGTCCGATGCGGTTGGTGGACAGCACGACCACGGCGATGAGCACGCCGGGCAGGATCGAGATCCACGGGTAGGTGGCCAGGAAGTCCCGGCCCTCGGCCACGGCCAGACCCCATTCCGGTTGCGGCGGCGGCGCACCGTAGCCGAGGAAACCCAGCGCGGCCACGGCCAGCACCGCCGAACCGCATTCCAGGGCGGCCAGAGCCAGCACGGCGGCAACGGAGTTGGGCAGCACGTGCCGCCACACCACCCGGCCGAAACCGGCTCCGGACCCGTACGCGGCCTCCACGTAATCGCTGCCCGCGACCTTGAGCACTTCCGAGCGCATCACCCGCGCGAACGCGGCCACCGCCGAGATGCCCACCGCGACCGCGATATTGATCGTGCCGTAGCCGAGGGCGGTGACCACGGTCATGGCCAGCAGCAGACTCGGAATCGCCAGCAGCACATCGACGAATCGCATGACCACCGCATCCACCCGGCCGCCGATGAATCCGCTGAACAGGCCGATCGCCGCACCGATCACGAATCCGAGCGCCACGGCCAGCAGCGTGGCGCTGACCGTGGTCGCGGTGCCGTGAATGGTGCGCGAGAGCAGATCCCGGCCCAGCCGGTCGGTGCCGAACAGGTGGTCCAGGCTGGGCGCGCTGAAGCTGGCGTCCGAGTCGCCCTCGTTGGGGTCGTAACCGGTGAACCAGGACGGCAGCAGTGCCCACAGCACCACGACCCCGATCACGGCCCAGGAAATCGCCAGTCCCAGCGGCACCCGCCGCAGCGCGGTCACGACGCGCTCCCGGCCCGCAGCCGCGAACGCAGCCGGGGGTCGAGCACCGGATAGATGAGATCGACCGCGAAATTGACGGTGACGAACACCAGCGCGGCGAAGACCACCACGGCCTGCACCACCGGAACGTCCTGGGTGCGGACCGCGGTTTCGGTGAGCCGGCCCAGCCCCGAGCGCGAGAAGATCGTCTCCACGATCACCGCGCCCGCGAGCAACTGCCCCAGGGTCACCCCGGCGATGGTGAGCGCGGGCAGGCCCGCGTTCTTGAGCACATCGCGCACCAGGACCTGGAAACGGGTGGCGCCCTTGGCGACCGAGACCGTCACGTAGCCCGCGCGCAATCCCAGATCCAGGTTCTTGATCAGCAGTTGCGCGATCGGCGCGGATACGGGGATCGCCAGGGTCACCGCGGGCAGCACCAGCGCGGCCGCGCCCTCGTTGCCGATCGGCGGGAACCAGCCGAGCTGGAACGAGAACACCTGCAGCACGGCCAATCCCACCAGGAACACCGGAACCGACACCCCCGCCGCCGGAACGGTGGCCAGCAGATCCGCCAGCCATCGGCTGCGGGTGTAGGCCGCGGCCAGGGCCACCGTGAACGCCAGTGCCACCGCCAGTACCAGGGCGACCCCGGCCAGCAGCGCCGTCTGCGGCAGCACCGACAGGATGAGCGGCCACACCTGCTCGCCGGTGCGGGTGGAGATGCCGAAATCACCACGCGCGGCGTCGAACAGGCGGTTCAGGTACTGGCCGGCGAGGTTGTGATCGAGGCCGTAGTACACCCGCGCGTCGTGCTTGTCCTGGGCGGTCATCATCTCGCCCTCGGTGGGGTTGAACAGCATGTCCACCGTGTCGTACGGCAGGACGTACAGCAGCAGGAAGGTCACCGTGTACGCGCCCCACACCACGAACACCGCCTGACCCGCCTTGGCGAGCACATATCGGGTCATCGCACTACCTCGCCTCGATCCAGGTGTCGTAGAAGACGTTCCGGGACTGCGCCTCGTAGCCCACGTTGTGCACGCGCGGGTTCGCCGCGGTGACCTGGGCCGGGTTGTAGACCGGGACGGTGAGGATCTGATCCTCGAGCAGGAAGCGCTGGGCCGCCTCGGCCGCCTTGGCCCGCGGGCCGGCCTCGAGGGTCTTGCTCAGCGCGCTCAGGACGTCGATCGCCTGCTGGTAGGCCGGATTTTCCGGGGCCAGCTTCGTCATGTTCGTGTACTGCGGGGAGTAGACCTGTTCCAGCACCGCGATGTCGGCGCGACTCTGGTTGGCCACCTGGATGTTCCAGCGCTGCTGCTGGGTCGCGGCGGCGGTGTAGTCCGGGATGGGCAGCACGTTCAGCTTCACCTCGATGCCGATCTTGCGCAGGTCCTGCTGGATCAGCTCGTAGGCGGGCTTGTTGTTGACCAGGTTGTTGATCCCGAGCAGGTCGAGTTCGAGCCGGCGGCCCTGGCGGTCCACTCGGATGCCGTCCGAACCCTTGGTCCAGCCCGCGGCGTCCAGGATCTGCTCGGCGCGCTTCTGGTCCTGCTTCAGGCTCGCGGAGAAGTCGACCCAGCCGGGCACCCGCTTGGACACCACCGAGCTCGACACGGTGTAGCTGGGGGTGAGCACGGTCTTGGCCAGCGCGTCCCGGTTCCAGCCCAGTTTGACGGCCTCGCGGACCGCGCGATCATCGGTCGGGAAGCGATCGGTCTTGAGGTCGAGGGAGATGTCGCGGCCCGGAATGAGCTGCGGCACCAGGCGATACCCTTCGGCCTGCAACGGCGCCTCGTCGGTGTTGTTCACATCCAGGATGGCGTCCACGGTGCCCGCGCGCAGTGCGCCGGTGCGCACGCCGGCCTCCGGGATGACCGAGATCTCGACCGTGTCGAGGTACGCCTCACCTTGGTGCTTGCGAGATTGCGGCGCCCAGTTGTAGCCCGGGCGCTTCTTCAGCACGGTCTTCTGCTGGTACACGTGCTCGGCAACGGTGAACGGGCCGGTGGCCACGATGTTCTTGGCCAGCGCCCGCTGCTCCTTGGGCAACTGCAGCGTGGAATGACCGACGATGCCGGAGAAGTACAGCGAAAGGGCCTGCGGGAAACCGGCATTGGGGCGTTCGAAGCGCACCTTGACGGTCACCGGGTCGATCACGGTGGTCTCGGCGTAGCCGACCCAGTAGGCGGTCACCGGAACGATGCCCAGCGCCTTGTCACCGCGCCCGAGCAGGTCGAAGTTCTCCTTGACCGAGTCGGCGGTGAACTTGCTGCCGTCGCTGAAGGTGACGTCGTCGCGCAGGTGGAAGGTGAACTCCTTCAGCGCCGGATCGATGTCCCAGGACTTGGCCAGCCAGGGTTCGATGGCCCCGGTATCGGGATTCTGATAGGTCAGTTTGTCGGTGATATTGCTGGTGATCAACGACTCCGGGTAGGAACTGCCCGAATGCGGGTCGAGATTCGCCGGAGCGTCCAGCACCGCGAATCGCAATGTCCCACCGGACACCGGCGGACCGCTGTCGTCGCCGCCGGAGACCTTGTTCCCGGATGCCGCGCATCCGGTCAATACCGCCGCGACGAGTGCAGTGGCCACGGCGAGCGCGCTCGCCTTCGCGAATTTGCCTGAGGGCATGTGAGAGAACTCCTGAATGAATCGAATCTGCCCGCAAGTGTGCATAGGCGGCCCGGGTGGAACAACCAAGCTGATCTACCGGATTCGTTCAGTTTTCGTGAAAGGTTCAGGCGGATACCGCGCTTCGGACCTGCGGTTTTACGTGCGCGCGCCCGCGACGAGCTGTTCGAAACAACTGGAATCGCGGCGAATTTATTTGTCCTGTCGGCGCTTCGCGCAGATCAGGCGCCGTGCGCGAGTAATCGGCGCAATCACTATTCGGATCGCGCCCGATTTCCGGGTTGATAATCCGGATATCGATATGCCGCCGACGGTACGCGCCCGGCCGCATTCTTCAGCTGAACTGAACGAAAGGTGTCCGATGACAGCGGGTACTACCGCAACCGACCCGGCGGCCGCCGTCACCGCGGCCGACGGCCATCCGCTGGTTGTCCGGGTGCGGGAGTACGCGGAGACCGTGCTGCGACCCGCCGCGCTGCGGACCGACCGCGACGGCGTCCCGGCCCGGCGGATCAGCGAACTCGCCGCGCTCGGACTGCTCAATCACACCGCGCCGGTCGAGTTCGGTGGCGCGGGCATCGACCGCAATACCGATCGGCGGTTGCACGAGATCATCTCGGGGGCCTGCTTCAACACCTGGCTGATCTGGGCACAGCACGCGCCCATGGCCGGGCGCATCGCCGAATCCCGTACGCCGGAAACGGTTCTGCCCGAGCTGGCCGAGCGCGTGCTGCGCGGTGAGGTGCTGCTGGGCGCCGGGGTGAGCGATGTGCGCCGCTACCCCAAGCACTACCTGCGGGCGCGCAGGTCCGTGGGCGGGTGGACCTTCGACGGGACCATCTCCTGGGTCAGCGGCTGGGGGCTGCACGCCGCGCTGGCGCTGGCCGCGGTGGATCCGGAGACCGAGACCGTGGTGACAGCACTCGTCCCGGTCGGCGAGCGGATCACCAGCGCGGGACCGCTGCCGCTGAGCGCGGTCACCGGCAGCCGGACCGCACGGGTGCGCATCGATCAGGTCTTCGTGCCGGAGTCGCACGTGCTGCTCACGCATTCGCTCGAGCGTTCTCGCCATCTCGATATCGGGGTGGCCAGCGACGCGCGCGGGCATCACTTCGGACTGGCCGAGACCGTACTCACCGAGCTGGAGCACACCGAGTCCGCACGCGAGGTGGCCCGGGCTTGGCGGCCGCGGGTCGCCGAGATCCGTTCCACCGCCTACGCACTCGCCGACGAGTCGGTGGCGCGCGGCGGCGGCGATCATCGACTGGCCGAACGGCTCGCCGCCAAGGTCGCCAGCGGCGAGGCGCTCTCGGTACTCACCCGCGCACTGCTCATCGCTCGCGCCGGGCGCGGGCTCGGCACCGACGACACCGCCCAATTGCACGCGCGCTCCGCGCTTTTCGTCCTGGTCCAGGGGCAGACCACCGACGTTCGCCGGGCCCAGCTGGCCCGGCTCGCCCGCTGAGCCGGACAACCACCCTTCTCCACGAACAGGAGCCGTCCTCCGATGAGTCTCGAATTCCTCTGGTACATCCCGAATCAGGTCACCCCCGGGCATCGCGGTGAACCCGTGACCGCCGCGCACAACAGCCTGGACACCCTCACCACCCACGCGCTGGCGCTGGAGCGGCACGGCTGGCAGGGCGCGTTGCTCGGCACCGGCTGGGGTCGCCCGGACACCTTCACCACCGCCACCGCGCTGGCCGCGCGCACCAGCACCTTCGAACCGCTCATCGCGATCCGGCCCGGCTACTGGCGGCCCGCGAACTTCGCCGCCGCCGCGGCCACCCTGGATCACCTGACCGAAGGCCGGGTCCGGGTCAACATCGTGTCCGGCAAGGACGATCTGGCCGCGTACGGAGACAGCGACGGCGAGCAGGCCGACCGCTACTCGCGCACCCTGGAATTCCTGCAGCTGACCCGCAAGCTGTGGACGCAGGAGCGAGTCACCTACCGGGGTGAGCACTTTCAGGTCACCGATTCCACCGTGCAGCCGCGCGTGGTGGCGCGCGAGGGCCGTCCGCACCCGAAGCTGTACTTCGGCGGGGCGTCCGAGGCCGCCGAGCGGGTCGCCGCGGCGGAGGCCGACGTGCAATTGTTCTGGGGTGAGCCCCTGGAAGGGGTGCGCGAGCGCATCGAACGCCTGAAGACCCTCAGCGCCGAACTCGGCCGCGAGCACGCGCCGCTCGAATTCGGTTTGCGCATCACGACTTTCGTGCGTGACACCACCGAGCAGGCATGGGCCGAAGCGGAGGCGAAGGTGGCGGAGATGGCGGCGCAGCACGGCGACCCCGGGCAGAATCCGCATCGCCGCACCGCCGTCGGACAGCAGCGCCTGCTCGATCTGGCCGCACGCGGCGAGGTGCTCGACGACAACCTGTACACCACACCCGGCCGCTACGGCGGGGGCGGCGCGGCGACCACGTGGCTGGTGGGGTCCGCCGATGACGTGGCCAAATCCCTGCGCAAGTACCGCGATCTCGGCATCACCCACTTCGTACTCTCCGATACCCCCTACCTGCGGGAAATCGAACGCCAGGGCGATCAGCTGCTGCCGCTGCTCGCCGAATGAGCGCGGGCAGTCTCACCACCGCCCGCGCCGCGCTGTCGCGGGACCGCGGCCCGCTGCGGTTGATCGTGGTCTTCGCGATCACCCAGACCGTCAGCTATGGCGCGATGATCCAGGCCTTCACGGTCCTGCTGCTGCCCATGTCGGACGCGCTCGGGGCCTCGCGCACCGCGATCGCCGCCGCCGCAACGATTTCCACGCTGGTGGGGGCGTTGGCGGCGGTGCCGGTCGGAAGGCTGCTCGATCGCTACGGCGGGCGGGTGCTGATGGCGGCCGGCTCGGGGGTGGGCGTCGTCGCGGTGCTGCTGTGGTCGCAGGTGCAGAACCTGGCCCAGCTGTACGTGGCGTTCGCCCTCATCGGGGTGTCGCTGGCGATGTCGACCTACGAGGCGGCCTTCGCCGTGCTGGTGGTGGCCGCCGACCCACGCCATCGCGACAACGCGATCATCGCGGTCACCATGATCTGCGGGCTGGCCACCAGCTTCTACTACTTCCTGGTCGGGCACCTGGACGCTCGCTTCGGCTGGCGCACAACACTCGTACTGCTCGCGGTGGAGCTGGCGGTGATCGCCGTCCCGGCGCACCTGTGGGCGGTGCCCGGGCGGGCCGCGCATCTGGGCCGCATCGCCACGCAGCCGGGCGTCTCCGAGGGCGGGGCCCTGCGCGATCACCGGTTCTGGCTGCTGGTGCTGGCGTTCGTCGCCCAATCCGCGTCCACGTCGGCCTTTCTCACCATGATGGTCACCTATTTCCGGGACGCGGGCTTCGCGGCCACGACCGCGGCCACCCTGCCCATCACCATCGGGGTCGCGCAGATCGGCTCGCGGCTGGCGCTCGCGCCGCTGGCCCGTCGGTACGGGATGACGGGCGTGACCGCGGTGTCCTTCGCGTTCCAGGGCGCGGGCCTGCTGGCGCTGCCGCTGGCCGGGACCTCGCTGCCGTGGACCCTGGTGTGCGTCATATCCTTCGGGCTCGGCTACGGCACGAGCGTGGTGGCCCGGCCCTCGATTGTCGCCGACTCGTTCGGCGTCGCGCGGTTCGCGGGGATCGCCGCGCTCATGACGGTCCCCATCGCGCTGTCCCGCGCGGGCGCGCCGCTGGCGGCCGCCTGGCTGCGCGACTGGCGGTTCCTGGTGATCATGGGCGCCGCCGCGCTGATCGCGGCCCTGGCCCTGCTCCCCCTGTCCCGCCGCCGCCCGGCCGTCGCGGAACTCCCCCTCGCCGCACCCGAATCTCCCGCCACCGGAACGACACCCGTCTTCATCATCGGATCGACCGGCCTCGCGGCCCAGGACGAAACAGCCGCGGCCTGCGCACCCGAGCCGACGAGCGGCGTGCGCTGACACTGGACACCGGGGCCGAGCCCGGTGTAGCACCGGGCGACTCCCCCGCGCCACCCGCCGATCACCGCGCCGTGCGGGACGGCATCGACCTGTCCGGCCACGTGACACCTCGTGAGCGTATCGATGCGACAGAGAGTCCCGAATCCATCCCGGACCACCCCGTCCGGAGCAGTGCCGGAATCCAGCTGCGGCGGTACGGGTTACGGGGTTTGCGCGGGCCGGTGATGTTCGGTGCCGGCCATGGCGCGCGCGACCAGGGGGCGGGCCAGCCGGGTTTGGACCGCGCGCATGATCCAGGCGTTCACGCGGATACCGAGCATGGACTCGGGGGCCACCGCTGCGACGCGGCCCGGGGGCAGTTGCTGCGCCGAGGTGATGCGCGGGCGCATGGCCGACTCGAAAGCCGCCAGGGCGGCAGGGATTCCGGCCGGATCGGCGGGCGCGTTCGCTGCGCGCAGGGCGGTCGTCAGTTCCGCGGCTCCGCGCAGCGCCAGGGCGGTGCCGAGGCCGCTGAGCGGACTCGCGCACCACGCGCTGTCGCCGACCAGGACGACACGGTCGTCGTGCCAGGCGGGCATGTGCACCTGGTCGTAGGTGTCCAGGGCGAAGTCGGGGGCCTTGCGCGCGGCGTCCAGGAATTCGCGGGCGCGCCAGCCCGCGTCCGCGAAAATCTGTTCCAGCAGCGCGAATTGGGCTTCGCGATCGTCGCGGGGCGGGAGCGTGTCGGCGGCGAAGGTCAGCCCGATCTCCTGCTGACCCGGATGGCCGGGGCGGGCCTCGAGCGCACGGCGGCCGGGGACGTTGCAGAGCAGGAACCAGCCGTCGAGCTTCGGGGTCGCCGGCTCCTCCTCGAGGGTGAACCAGGCGTGGGCCAGGCCGAGCGGGCGGCGGTAGTTCTCCTCCGGTCCGAAGCGCAGTGCGCGAACCCGGGAGTGTGCGCCGTCCGCGCCCACGACCAGATCGAAGTCCTCGGCGTCGCCGGAGCGGAACTCCGCGGTGACCCGGGAGCCCGAGTCCCGCAGTGCCGTCACCGTTTCGCCGAAGCGCCGGATGACACCGGGGCCGGCGGCGTCGTGGATCAGCCGGGCGAGGTCGGTGCGCAGCAATTCCTCGCTGGACACCAGCCCCTGGCCGTCGAACGCCGTCACCGGCATCTCCGCGAGCCGCCGCCCGTCCGCCACGATCCACGCCGCACCGCGCTGGGGAATAAGGCGCTTGCGCGCCTGTTCGAGCAGCCCCAGCTCATCGAGCACCTCGGCGCTGTCCCCGCGCAGATCGACGGTCTGGCCACCGGCCCGCAGCGCGGGCGCGATCTCGGTGACGACCACCTCCCACCCGTCCCGCTCCAAGTACACCGCGAGCGTGTCCCCCGCGATGCCGCCTCCGACGATGAGCACTCGTGCCATGGCCCGCTCTCCTTGGTGAGATGGTTACCCAAGGACACGATAGTGCGATCAGACGTCGTCGCCATCCCAGATGTCGCCGGGGCCCTTGCTTCCGCCGCCGTCGTTCAGATGCCACGGGTCGTCGTCGCCGCTGTTTCCGCCACCGCCACCGCTGTTTCCGCCACCGCCGCCCGAATTCGAGCCGCCGTGATCGTCCGGCTGATCGTCAGGCCAGAAGCCGGCGTCCTCCGGGAAGGGCATGGCGAACGGAGACGGGAAGACGCCTTCCAGCGCGACGGCGCCGGATTCCGAGGCGTTCGCGACTGCCTCGATGGACCCGGATTCGGTCATGATGAAGGCCACCAGCGGAATCGAGATGATGGCGAGTTCGGGGATCTCGACCACCACGTCCCGCAACGCACTGCCGATCGCGTCGGCCGCGGTAGTGAACATCTGCACCGCCAGCGGACTGAGATGGACGGTGTAGCGCAGATGCAGGAAGCCGTGCGTGTCGACGCGCACCAACTGATCGCTGTCCGGGTCCTGCGCGGCCTGCAGCACCCGCCGGGCCGTCGCGTCCAGATCGAAGACGCGGTTCAGCTCCAACCCGTCGAGCCGATGGTTCGCCAGGGTGGCTTCGAACTCCGAAACCTTGTCCCGGACTTGCTGTTCGGTGATGTTGGACATGATCAGATCCCACTCCCCCGGTGCTTGCGATGCAGCGGGTCCTTGTTCGGGTTGCCTTCCCAGCCGCCGTTGCCGTCACCGAGCTGGTCCTTCAGCTGTTTGTCGAGGTCACTGTCGTCCGACTGCCGCCCGGATCCGGACTCCTCCTCCGCGATCTGGTGCTCGACCTCCCAGTACACGGGCGACTCGGGCACCGGTACCACGAACGGCGAGGGCACGGTTCCCTCGAGCCGCACCGGGCCGCCCGCCGCCTGCCCCTCGATCTCACCGGCATGGGTGGCGATGAAGTCCGACAGCGGCTGCACGATGGCCGCGACATCCGGGAAGGCGGCCACGGCCGCGCCCAGCATCGCGCCGAAATCCGATCTGCCGAGCTCGGCGACCGCCTGCGTGCTCAGATGCACCGAATAGCTGTACTCCCCGTCCATATCCACGATGATCAACGGAGTCCCCTCGGAATCCACGCGCGGCTCGAGTCCTGCCGTCAGACGGGCCGCCGTCGCCAGATCCAATCCCGCCACCGGATCGAATCCCTCGAGTTTCCACCGGCTCAGCGCACCCTCCAACTCTCCGGCCTTGGCCCGTACGACTTCGTCCGACACGTCATCCGCCATGATCCCTGCCCCTTCCGTGAGACACCTCACTTCTATTGGGCCTCAACCACTCTCACGAATTCGAGGCCGTTGGGCTCTAGCCCCACAGCGGGTTCGCATGCTTGGCTGAAGCCGCGTGGAACAGTTGGCACGAACACGAGATCTGTTGGCATGGAATGTCATTGAACAGACCGGAGGATCGGCGAACCGGAACCGATAGACACCCGCTCAACCGACCGGCACGCCCCACCAAGGTTCGAGTTTTATTCGCTGGCGGCAACCGGCATCGGTCGTTATCGTTGTCGCCGCGACGCGGGGAAGCTCCTGGATCTATAGCTGGGGGCGAGTTGAGTTCCCCAGCGTCGTCCAAACTTCCCTTCCCGCACGGGGTTCGTGGCGGGCTCAGCCGCGCCGCAGGGTCAGGATCGAGATGTCGGGGCGCGCGCCGATGCGGACCGGCGGGCCCCAGGCTCCGACGCCGCGCGTGGTGTAGAGCTGCATATCGGCTTCGTGATCCAGTCCGGCCACCGTGCCGTTGACCCAGCCCACGACGTAGTTCAGCGGCCAGATCTGGCCGCCGTGGGTGTGACCGGACACCTGGAGGTCGACCCCGTGCGCGGCGGCCTCGGGCGCCTGGCGCGGCTGGTGCGCGAGCAGCATGACGAAGCGGTCGTCGCGATGCCCGGCCAGGGCCGCGTCGATGTCGGGTCCGTACGGATCGGGCGCCGCGAAGTCGTAGACGCCCGCGATCTCGAGGGTCGCGCCGTTGACCTGAACCTCGGCCCGTGCGTTGCGCAGTGACTTCAACCCCAGACGATCCCAGTAGTCCATCCAGTCGGCGACACCGTCCACGTAGCCCTCGTGGTTGCCCGCGACCGCGAACTTCCCGTATTTCGCGGTGAGCCCCGCGATCGGCGCGATATCGGGCCCGACGAGTTCGACCGATCCGTCGATGAGATCCCCGGGGAGCACGATCACATCGGGCCGCTGGGCGTTGACCAGATCCACGACCCGCTCGGTGAAGGCGGCGCCGCGGGCCGCGCCCACGTGGATGTCGGCGACCACCGCGACCCGGAGGCCGTCGAGTTCCGCGGGCAGTTTCGCCGAACTCACCTCCACCTCGAGCACGCGCGGATCGTTCGCCTCCCCCACCCCGTAGACGACCGCGCCCACCGCGGCCACCACGAGTACACCCGAGAGCACCCGCAGCAGCGGCAGGCGATCCGTCATCCCCGCGCCGCGCGCGATCGCCAGCACGAGCCCGATCAGCAGCAGGCCGAGCACCAGGTAGAACAGCACCGCCGTCCACACCAGCCCCACCCAGACGATGCCTCGGACGGGCTCGGGCGAGTACAGGCTTCCCGCCCCGAACGCGACGAACACACCGGCCCACAGCACCGCGAGCACGCCCGCCCCCGCCACCTTCGCGGCCTTGGGCACGCCCGTGGCCCGCAGTAACCGTCGATACAGCACCCAGTGCACCAGGGCGAACACCAGCCCGCCGACAACCATTCGCAGCACGTGCCGCCCTCTCGATATCCAGAACTCCGCAGCGGTTCCGCACGCCACCCGCGCGCATCGCACAACGATCGATGGCACCGAGCGTAATCCCGGGCTCGGCGGATCCCCGTCCGGTCGGCGTCGCGCCGACCGCGGGCCGAGCGGCCGCGAACCGGCACACCGTCGACCGCCACCCGAATCATGCTGTCGAGCAAGAAGTTCGGAGTAAGATCGGCTGGCAGCGTCGCCATCGGAGATTCGGGGCCGCTCCCGGGGGCTCGACGATGGCTCGGCGGAGCGAGGAGTGCGGCGATGTCCTACCTGCGTGCCTGTGCGGTGTTGACGGCGGTTCCGGCGCTGCTCGCGTTCGGATCCGGAACCGCGGCAGCGCAACCCGGGGAAAGCGTTCCCCTCGATCAGGGACGCGGTGAACCCGCCGTGCAACCCGTGGCGGCCTCCGGCACCCTGCGCGTGGGGTCGGAAACCGTCCAGCTGCCGGTGGCGATCGACGCCCAGGCACTCGCGCAGGCCCAGAGCTATGTCGACGGGGTCCAGTCACAGGTCGGTGCGACATTCGATCGGCTCGGCCACCCCCGCAGCGAACCCGAGCGCCGGGCCGCCGGGGCCGAAGCCGGCCGGGTCATCGGTGCGGTCATCGGCAAGGTCGTCGTCTTCCCCCTGGAGATCGTCGGGTGTGGGGTGGGGGCGACGATCGGGGCGGTCGCGGGCGGGGTCATCGGCGGACTGCCGACCGTGGGAGCGGGCGTGCCCGTGGGGGCCGCCGTGGGCGGGGTGGCGGGCTGTCTACTGGGTGGGCTCGCGGTCGCCATACCCGTCGACATCGCCGGGCTGGTGGGCGGCGGGGCCATCGGCGAATTCGTCGGGGGTGCGCTCGGCGCCGCGACCGCGGCCGATCCCGCCGCGGCACCGGGCGCCGATGCCGCAGCGGCCCAGCCCGTTTCGATCGAGACCCGGGCGAGCACACCGGAGCCGCTCGCGGTCGCACCGGTCGCCGACGCCATCGCCGCGGGCGGCCCGGACGCCGAGGCCGCGGTCACCTCGCTGCGCACCGCCGTCAAGTCGATGCCCAAACTCGGCCCGGACGCCCTGGGACCGCTCACCCAGCCGGCCAACGACCTGTTCGCCGCCGTCCAAGCCGCCCTCTGATTACGACTCGGCACTCAGTCCAGACAGAACTCGTTGCCCTCGATGTCCTGCATCACCAGGCAGGACTCGTTGACGCCGTCCGCGCGCAGCAGGTGCAGCCGGGTCGCCCCGAGCGCGACCAGCCTGGCGCATTCGGCCTCGAGCACGTCCACCCGCTCCTGACCCACCAGACCGGTTCCGACCCGCACGTCGATGTGCACCCGATTCTTGACGATCTTGCCCTCCGGAACCGCCTGGAAATACAGCCGCGGTCCCACTCCCGCCGGATCGGCGCACGATCGGCCCCGATGCTCGTAACCCAGTACCGCGGACCAGAATTCAGCGACGCGCTCGGGCTCGGCGCAGTCGAAGGTGACCTGAATCTGCCTGATCGATGTCATCGGTCCAACCTAACCGCGTCGCAGCTCCGGGCCGAGCGGGCTCAGGCCGGGACCGCGGCCGCGGACTGCCTGCCCGGGAGCGGGAGGCCGAACCGTTCACGCAGGGTCGGCGCGGAGTACTCGCGCTGGAACAGGCCGCGGGACTGCAGCAGCGGCACCACCAGGCCGGTGAACGCCTGGAGGTCGACGGCGGTTTCGGCGGGCATGATCGTGAAACCGTCGGCCGCGCCCGCGGCGTACCAGTCGGCCAGGTCGTCGGCGATCTGCTCGGCGGAACCGACCAGCAGGCGGTGGCCCGACCCGCCCGCACCACCCTGGATGAGTTGGCGTGGGGTACGGGGGCTTTCGGCGATGAGGGCGCGGGTGGAGATCGCGAAACCGGTGGAGAACGCGCCCGCGGGGATGGCCTCGGGCAGATCGTCGGCGGTGATCTCGTCGTCGGGGCCGAAACTGCCGGGCGGGAGGCCGAGATCGTTCAGGAGGTTGGCGGTCAGGCGCTCGATCGGCAGGTGCGCGTAGAGCTCCCGCTCCCGCTCGCGGGCCTCCGCCTCGGTGGCGGCGACCAGGACCACCACGCCCAGGGAGATCTTCACCGAGTCCGGATGCCTGCCCGCTGCCGCGGCCCGGCGGCGGATGTCCTCGCGGAACGCGACCGCCTTGGCGCGCGTCTGGGCGACGGTGAAGACCACGTCCGCGAAGTCGCCCGCCAGGCGCAGCCCGCCTTCGGAGCCGCCCGCCTGCACCACCACCGGCCGGCCCTGCGGTCCCGGCGCGACGGGCAAAGGCCCTGCCACCGAGAAGAATTCGCCCTCGTGGTCGATCCGGTGGATCTTGCCCGCGTCCGCGTAGCGCCCGCTGTCCTTGTCCGCGACCAGCCAATCGGGCTCCCAGCTGTCCCACAGCCGGGTCACCACATCCAGGAATTCCCAGGCCCGCCGATAGCGGGTGGTCTTGTCCGGGTGTTCGTCCAGGCCGAAATTCGCCGCCGCGGCCGGGGTTCCGGTCGTCACGATGTTCACCGCGGCCCGCCCCTTGGTGACGTGGTCCAGCGCCTGGAAGCGGCGGGCCAGGTTGTAGGGCGAGTTGTAGGTGGTCGAGGCGGTGATGACCACGCCGAGCCGTTCGGTCACCGCGGCCAGATTGCCCAGCAGCACCAGCGGATCGATGCCGGTGCCGGGCGCTTCCTCGATCTCCGCGCGCAGGGCGGGACCGTCGCCCAGGAAGACGGCGTCGATCTTGGCAGCCTCGGCGATGCGAGCGAGCCGCTGGAAGTAGTCGATGTCGAGATACGCCAGCGGATCTGCGTGCTCGGCGCGCCACGCGTGCCGGAAGTGCCCCGGCGTCATGAGCGACAGGTTCAGATGGAATCCAGGCATGGAAAGCCTCTCGTGAAGCGAAAGTGTGTCAGAACGCGGCCGGGGTCCAGCCCAGTGCGGGGGCGAGTTCGCGAGCGCCGGCGGCGAGTAGCCGCACGTGCTCGTCGGGTTCGGGCACCCCGGGCACGAAACTCAGCAGCAGATCGGTGATCCCGGCCAGCGACGGGTCCGCGGCCAGCTCCCCCGCCAACTCCGGCGCGGGACCGACCAGGGCGTGGTCGGCGTCGAGGTAGTCCGCGACGCTCAGCTTGTCCACGCCCCGATCGGCGGGCGCCCAGCTCTGCCAGCGCCGCACGCCCGGTTCGACCAGCCGCAGCGCCGCCTCGCGATCCGGATGCGGATAGACCGCGCGGGACGCCTGAATGCGCGGCGCGGCATCGGTTCTGGTCCAGGCCGCGCGGTAGGACTCGATCCACGCCGCCTGATTGCGCTGCGCCGCTTCGATGCTCCCGTCTCGCCACGCCGTCGCCCGGGACAGCTGCAGTCCGTCACCCGCCCGCGCGGCGGCCGCGGCGGCGGCGTGCGCGCGGTCCGGCTCGCCGGTCGTGGCCTGCCAGAGCCGCTGCCGGACACTGGCGCCCGGCGGATGCAGCACCTCACCCAGACTGTTCACCGGCCCGCCGCCCAGGACCTCGTGCAACCGGGCGACGGCCGTCTCGTACTCCTCGTGTTTGCGATCGAGGTCTCTCCCGAAGGCTTCCCACGCGCCCGGGAACGGTCCGGAACCGACCCCGAGTTCGAGTCGGCCGCCGCTGATCTCGTCGAGGGTGGCGGCGTCCTCGGCGACCCGCAGCGGATCCTCCAGCGGCAGCACCAGCACACCGGTGCCCAGCCGGATACGGGAGGTGTGCGCGGCGATGGCGGCCAGCACCACCAGCGGCGACGAAACATGTTCGCGCCCTTGGCGGAAGTGCCGCTGGATCACCCAGCCCGAGTCGTAACCCAGCTCCTCCGCGGCCTGGAAGACATCGATCGCCTCCCGGTACGCGTCGGCGGGCGCGATATCGCGATCGAGGTGGAGCAGGAAGCCGAGCCGGAAGTTCCTGCCGTCCTCGACGCCCGCGCCGAGGGTGGTGTGCCGGACCGCTGTCATGGTGTTCTCCCGAGAATCAGCCGGAGGTCAGAGTCGAAGTCCGGTGCCGTGCACACCGTGTTCGTCGATGAGCGCGAGCTCCTCATCGGTGAAGTCGGGGAAGCTCACGGCGGCGATGTTGTGATCGAGCTGCGCGGTGGAGCTGGCCCCGATGAGGGCGGAGGTGACCTCGGGGCGGCGCAGCACCCACTGCAGGGCCAGCTGGGCCAGGGACTGCCCGCGCGCGGCCGCGATCTTGTTCAGTTCAGCGGTGCGCTGCCGGTAGGTCTCGTCGATGACGTCCGGCGACAGGAAGGTGCTGTTCACCGCGCGGGCCCCGGCGGGGATCGTCTCCAGGTACTTGTCGGTCAGAAGACCCTGTGCCAGCGGCGAATACACGATGACGCCGAAGCCGTCCCGCTCGGCGGTCGCGAGCAGGCCCTCGCGCTCGGGCCGGCGATCGTAGATCGAGTACCGGGCCTGGTGGATCAGCAGCGGCACGCCGGCGGCGCGCAGCTGCTCGGCGATCTCGTGGGTGCGTTCGGATTGGTAGTTGGAGATGCCGATGTACAGCGCCTTACCCTGCTGTACCGCGCTCACCAGCGCCCCGACGGTCTCCTCCAGGGGCGTCCCGTGGTCGGGCGAGTGGTGGTAGAAGATGTCGACGTAATCGGTGCCCAGATCGCGCAGGCTGTGTTCGAGCGAGGTCAGCAGCGACTTGCGCGAGCCGCCGCGCAGGTACGGGCTCGGGCCGATCGCGTTGCCCGCCTTGGTGGACAGGATGAGCTCGTCCCGGTAGGGCGCGAGGTCGCGGCCCAGCACTTTGCCGAAGTTCTGCTGCGCGGCGCGATGCGGCGGCCCGTAGCGGTCGGCGTTGTCGAAGTGGGTGATGCCGAGATCGAAGGCGTGCAGGATGATGTCGCGCTGGGTGGCGAACGGGTAGTCGGTGCCGAACTTCTGCCACAGGCCGAAGGAGAAGGCGGGCAGGTCGAGACCCGAGGCGCCGGTGCGCCGGTAGGGCACCTGCTCGTAGCGGCTCTCCGCCGCGGTGTAGGTGGTCTCGAAGGGGCCGTAGTTCATCGGTGTCGTTCTCTTTCCGTTGTGCGGGGACGAAATTGCGGTGGTCAGAACAGACCGGTGGTGGGCGGGTCCTCACCGGTGAGGTGGTAGGCGCCCGCGACCGCCTGTTTCCATTGGCGCGGATTGTGATTGGCCGCGGTGCGGGCGTTGCGCCAGTGCCGGTCGAAGCCGAGCCCGCGGTCGGTGATGGAACCGCCGCCCACGTCGAACAGCAGTTCCGCGGCGCGCAGGGCGGATTCGATGGCGATGACGCCGGCCTGGGCCACGTGCACGGCCGCGGCGGCCCCGGCGGTGCGCGCGGCCTCGCCGATCAGGCCCCGATTCGCCTGGAGCTGTTCGGCGGCCAGCAGCACCACCGCACGCGCGGCCTGGGCGCGCGCGGCGATCTCGCCGACCGTCTGGCGCACGTAGGGGTCGTCCACGCTCGCGGCGGCCGAGCTGTGCTTGATGGGACGGGCCTTCTCGCGCACGTACAGCACCGCGTCGTCCAGCGCACGGGCCGCGATACCGGCCTGTACGGCGGCCAGGTACAACTGCGCGAACGATCCCGCCCACGGATTGTCCGACACGTTGTCGATCAGCCCGCCGGTGGTGACCTCCGCGCCGGCGACCCGGACGCCGCTGAATCGCGTTGTCCCGCTGGCGGTCAGGCGCTGTCCGACGGCATCGAAGTCGTCCAGGATCTCCAGCCCGGCGCGATCGGTGGGCACGGTGAACCGCAGCAGCGTGCCGTCTTCGGTGATCGCCTGGGTCGAGAACCAGTGCGCGTACACCGCGCCGGTGGAGTAGTACTTCTCACCGTCGACGATCCAGTCCGCGCCGTCGGCGCGCGCGGTGGCGTAGGTCTGCCCGCTGGCGCCGCCGGTGCGCTCGTTGGCGGTGCCCGCGAACAGTTCTCGGTTGCGCAGGCGCTCGAGCACCAGGTCGCGCTGCGGCAGATCCGGTCGATTGGCGACCTGGTGCGCGATGAGGAACGTGCTGCGCAGGGCCTGCGCCACATTGGAATCCGCGCGCGCCAGCTCGATGATCACCTCGGTGACATCGCGCACGGTGCCGCCCGCACCGCCTTCGGACGGTGCGATGCCTGTCACTGCGATACCTGCCGCGGCCAGCTCACGGACATCCTCGTTCGCGTAATCCCGCACGGTCTCACGGTGTCTCGCGGACGCGGCCAGGCGATCGAGCGCCGGTTGGATGGCGGCGCGTATGCCGGCGACGGTGAGCAGCGTGGTGGGCTGACCGTCGCGCACGGCGGTCATCGCAGCGCTCCCGCCGGGGTGCGCAGACCGAGCGCTTCGCGCAGCGTCGGTCCGGTGACCGGGGTGGCGAGCAGCGGTGTCAGCGCCTCGATCGCCGCCACGATCTCGATGGTGTCACCCACCGGAGCGAGTGACAGTCCGTCGAGGCCGTCCGCGGCGACCCAGGCGGCCAGCTCGTCCGCGACCGCGCGCGGATCCGCGGGCGCGGCCACCCGCGCCCGGCCGAGCAGGACGATCTCCGAGCGCTGCCGCCCGGTCCCGGCCAGCGCGGCGGTCAGCGCGGCGTTCGCCCCGGCCGCGCGGTCGCGGTCCACGACGACCACATCGGCGATGTGCGCCACCACGTCCCAGCCCAGCTCGTGCGGTTCGGCGGCCGCCAGCACCGGCCTGCCCTGCACCGAGGACGGTCCGTCGAGCGGCCCCGCGACCCGGTAGTACGCCCCTTCGTGGTCGATGGCCGAGATCAGCGCGCGGTCCACCACGAGCGCGCGTTCCTGATCGGCGATCAGCGCCGCACGCGGGAACGATTCCCAGAGCCGGGTGAGCACGATGGCGTATTCGGCCCAGCGGCGCGCCGGATCGGAGGCCGCCGGATCGGGCGTGGTCGCCCGGCTCACCTCGTCGTCCGCGCCGGGCCGCAACACCACGCCCGCCCGTCCGGCGGTGGCGCGGTCGAAGGACAGAATGCGCCGGGCCGCGTTGTACGGGGCGTTGCCCGTGGTCGGCGCATCCACCAGATAGCCGATGTCCCCTATGGTTCCGGCCAGGTACGAGGCCACGACGCTGGGATCCAGCGCGGGCCCGTCCCCGGCGGTGTCGTGCACCCGCACTCCCGCCGCGCCCGAGGACCGGGCGGCCGCGGCGATGGCGACCGCGCCGGGCAGATCGCGCACCGCGATATCGATCAGAATCGGAAAACTCATTGTCCTGCCTCTTCTCTCGGACTCAGCGCGCGGCTTCGAGCGGGCCGCGTTCCCACACGCCGGTGGGCACCGGCGGCAGCCCGAGACCGAGGTGATCGCGCAGCGTGGTGCCGTCGTAGTCGGTGCGGAACAGGCCGCGCCGGCGCAGTTCGGGCACCAGGTGATCGGCGAAATCGTCGAAGCCCGAGGGCAAGACGTCCGGCATGACGTTGAAGCCGTCGGCCGCACCCGCCCGGAACCAGCGCTCGACGTCGTCGGCGACCTGTTCGGGGGTGCCGACCACGATGCGATGCCCGCCGCCGCCCGACAGCTTCTTGAGCAGCTGGCGCAGGGTCGGGTTCTCGCTGTCGATGAGATTGCGCACGACGCGGTAGAAGGTCTGCGACCCACCGGCGGCGTCGGGTTCCACGAGCAGCTCCGGCGGAATGGGGGCGTCGTCGTCCAGTCCGTCCAGGGAGAAGCCGAGCTGCCCGGCGAGCCGGGAGCGGGCGTAGGCGTCCGGCAGTAGCTCGTCCAGCAGTTCGCGGCGCTCGCGGGCCTCGGCCTCGGTGCTGCCCAGCACCGTCGACAGACCCGGCAGCACCACGATCTCGTCCGGATTCCGGCCGAATTCGGCCGCGCCGGCGCGCAATTCGTCGCGGAAGGCCCGGGCCCGGTCGATGTCCTGCTCGGCGGAGAAGATCACTTCGCCGACCCGCGAGGCCAGGCGCTTGCCGTCGCTGGAACCGCCCGCCTGCACCACGACCGGGCGGCCCTGGGGTGAGACGAAATCGGTGCGCTCGGCCCAGGCCGCGACCACCTGTTCCACGAACTCCGCGGCTCGCCGGTAGCGCAGGCCGTGCTCGGGTTCCCCGTCCCGCCCGAAGTTGGCCGCCGCGATCGGGCCCGCCGTGGTGACGACGTTCCAGCCGAAACGCCCGCCGGTGACGTGGTCCAGATCGCCCAGCCTGCGGGCCAATTCGGCCGGATCGTTGTAGGAGGAGGACAGGGTGGCGATCAGCCCGACCCGCTCGGTCTGCGCCGCCACCCGGGCCAGCACCGTCGTGGGCTCGAGGTTGTTCCCGGTGCGGTGTTCGATGCCCGGGTCCAGCACCGGGCCGTCCGCCAGGAAGACCGCGTCCAGCTTGGCCTCCTCGGCCTTCTTCGCGATCGAGGTGTAGTGCTCGATCGAGTAGGAGGCCGCGCCGTCGGTGCCCGGGAAACGCCAGGAGCCGCCGAAGACACCGGCGTTGAGGATGTTGACATTGAGGTGCAGCAGTCTGCTCACTGCGCGGTCCTTTCCTCGGCGTCGGCGGCCGACGGGCGGTTGGTGTAGTAGCCGGGCACCGGGGCCACGCCGTTGACCACGAAATCGCCGATCACCCGCGGCTTGTAGACCACCGGGTTGTGCGAGGCCAGGGTGCGCGCGTTGCGCCAGTGCCGGTCCAGGTGCACGCTGTTGCGCACCGCGGACGAGCCCCCGGCGTCGAAGGCCCGGGTCGCGGCGTCCAGCACGGCTTCGATCACCGCGATCTGCGCCGCGGAGGTGTCGAGATAGGCGGCGGTGTAATCGGATTCCTCGCCCGAGGCGTGCGCGGCCTCGAGCCGCTCGGCGGCATGGCGCAGCAGCGTTTCGGCGGTGAGCCGGCGCGCCTCGAGCAGGCCGATCACGCCGAGCACCTCGGGGTCGGCGGCCGCGTTCTGGGTCAGGGCGTGCAGGCTGGTGCGGGTGCGCGCCCGCACGATGTCGGTGGTCTCGGCGACCAGGCTGCGGGCGATGCCCGCCAGGTTGGCCAGGTGCACGATCTGTACGAACGAGTCCAGCCCGCGCAGCGATTCGCGATAGCGGCCGATGTCACCGTGCGGCTCGACCGGCACGTCCGCGAAAAGGGTGGTGCCGCTGCCGGTTTGGCGCTGCCCGACCCCGTCCCAGTCGTCGACGTGGGTGACGCCCGGGTGCCGCGCCGGAATCACCACGAAGCTTCGGACGCCGTCCTCGCTCGCGACGGCGGCCCGGATGTAATCCGCGAAGCGCGAGCCCGTGGAATAGAACTTGGTGCCCGAGACGAATCGATCACCGTTCTCATCGGTGCGGACCCGGGTGGTGGTGACGCCCCAGCCGGTGGTTGATTCGCCCTGCGCCGCAACCGCTTCGGCGACGATCGCCGACGGCTCGGACTGGGCGTTGCCGAACACCGCGCCCTGCCCCGCCACGCGCAGCCAGTGCTCACGGACCACGGGATCGGTCTCGGCGCGCAACACCTCGGTGGTGGTGAAGTGCCCGCGCCAGATCTGCGGGATGTTGGAGTCGGCCTGCCCGGCCTCGGCGAGCAGCTCGAACAGCGCGGGCAGGCCGACGCCGAAGCCGCCGAACTCCACCGGCACCCGGAGGCGGCCGAATCCCGCCTCGGCCAGCGCCCGGATCAGCGCGTCGGGGTGTTCGAAGGCGAGATCGCGTTCGCCGACGCCCTTGGGGAATTCGGCGAGCACCGCGCGAATACGAGGGAGCGCCTCGGCCAGCGTGGCCGGTTGTGCGGTGGTCATGACAAACCTCCGGGGAGTGAGCGGCGACCGGCGATCGCCTCGAGCAGGCGGACCGTGTAGTCCTCGACGGGGTTGGTGAACACCTCGTGCACCGTGCCCTGTTCGACGATGCGGCCCTGCCGCATGACGGCCACCCGGTCCGAGATCGCTCGGACCACGGCCAGGTCGTGGGAAATGAACAGATAGGTGAGGTCACGCTCGGCCTGCAGCGTGCGCAGCAATTCCAGGATCTGCGCGGCCACCGAGACGTCCAGCGCCGAGATGGGCTCGTCCAGTACCAGCACGGTGGGTTCCAGGATCAGGGCGCGGGCGATGGCGACCCGCTGGCGCTGGCCGCCGGACAGCTCGCGCGGGTGCCGGTTGACGAAATCGGCCGGGAGGGCGGCGGCTTCGAGCGCCGCCACCACTCGCTCCTCGTTGGGGCGTTTGCGCCGGCGCGGCCCCCGGCGCGGCTGGAACGAGCGCAGCGGCTCGTCGACCACGTCGTAGACGTCGAAGCGCGGATCGAAGGAGGAGAAGGGATTCTGGTAGACGATCTGCACCTCGCGACGCAGCGGGCGGAATGCGCGCGCGCTCAGCCCGGTGATGTCGGTGCCGAGCAGTTCCACCCGGCCGGAGGTGGCCGTGGTCAGCCCGGTCAGCACGCGCGCGGTCGTGGACTTGCCGCTGCCGGATTCGCCGACGATGGAGAAGGTTTCGCCGCGACCGACCCGAAAGGTGATGTCGTCCACCGCGGCCGCGTCGCCGTAACGCTTGACCAGGCCGCTCACCTCGATGATCGTTTCCCGGGCGGGCGCCGGGGCCGGCTTCCGATCGAGGATCGCGCCGGCGCGGGCGGGCACGCTGTTCAACAGGTGCCGGGTGTATTCGTGCTGCGGCTGGGCGACAACCTCTTTCGTCGGCCCGAACTCGACCAGGCGGCCCTGGCGCATGACCCCGATGCGATCGGAGCGATCGGCGGCGACGCCCAGGTCGTGGGTCACCAGCACCACCCCGGTCCCGGTGCGGCGGCGAATGTCGTCGATCAGATCGAGCACCTGCCGCTGCACGGTGGCGTCCAGCGCCGAGGTCGGCTCGTCGGCGATGATCAGATCCGGCTCGGCGGCCACGGCGGCCGCGATCAGCACGCGCTGGCGCATGCCGCCCGAAAGCTCGTGCGGGTACTGGCGATAGCGGCGCTCGACCTCGGTGAAACCGACCAGGTCGAACAGTTCGTACACCCGCCGGCGGCGGGCCTCGGCGTCCAGGCCGGTGTGCAGCAGCAGCACATCCTCGACCTGATGTCCCACCCGGCGCACCGGGTCCAGGGAGGACCCCGGATCCTGCGGGATGAGGCTCACCGCCCGGCCGCGAATATCACGCCAGCCCTTGGGCGAGAGCTCGGTCAGCTCCTGCCCGCGGAAGGTGATGCCGCCGCCGGAGACCGAGCCGTTCTCCGGCAGCAGGCCCAGGATCGCGTGCGCCGTGGTGGTCTTGCCCGAACCGGACTCGCCGACCAGGGCCAGGACCTCGCCGGGCGGCAGTTCGAAGGAGACCTCGTGCACCACCGGTTCGAAGCGGCGGCGCACGCGGTAGCCGACGGTCAGGTCCCGCACCGCCAGCAACGGTGCGGCGGGGGACTTCTCGAGCCGGCTCGCCGACTGGACGACGGTCATGACGACGCCCTCCTGGTGAGGTGGTGGGAAATGTGATTGGTCGCCAGCACCACGGCCACCACCGTCAGGCCCGGCCACAGCGTGAGCCAGCCGCGGGTGGCGATGTAGTTGCGGCCGTCCGAGACCAGGCGGCCCCATTCGGGGTCCGGCGGTTGCGCGCCCAGGCCCAGGAAGCTCAGCGAGGCGATCCAGATGATGGCGATGCCGAACTGCACGGTGATCAGGGAGACGGTCGAGGCGATCGAATTGGGCACCACGTGCCGGCGCAGCACCGCGAAAGTGGTTGCCCCGCTGGTGATCGCGGCCTCGACGTAGTTGCTCGTGCGCGCCTCCAGGACTTCCGAGCGAATCAGGCGGGCGAAGGTCGCCGCACTGGTCAGCCCGACCGCGACTCCCGCCTGCAGCACCCCGAAGCCCAGCAGCACCACGAAGGTGATGGCCAGCAGGAATCCGGGAATCGACAGCAGGATGTCGATGACGCGCATGACCACGTTGTCGGTGAATCCGGCGAACCAGCCCGCGGTCACCCCGAGCAGCGAGCCGACCGCGACCCCGACCGCCACCGCGATGGCCGAACCGGTGAGCGAGGCGCGAGCACCGTAGACGACCCGCGCGTACAGGTCGCGGCCGAGTTGATCGGTGCCGAACCAGTGCTCGCCCGACGGCGGTCGCAGCTTCTGGGCCGGATTCACCGCCAGCGGATCGACCGCGGTGAACAGGTGCGGCACCGTCGCCCACAGCACCACCAGCAGGACCACGCCCACGGCCGGGATCAGAGACCAGCGCTTCATGGCATGGCCGCTTCCACCGGCAGCGGACGCGGTGCGGGCAGCACGGCGGCGACGGCCGGCTTGCGCCGCACCACACCGGCTTTCGCGGACCGGCGGGCCTTGCCGTCGACGAGCACTCGCGGGTCGATCAGCGGGTAGGCCAGGTCCACCGCCAGGTTGATCAGCACGTAGACCGCGGTGGACAGCAGCACCACGCCCTGCACCACCGGCAGATCCTGGGTGTTCACCGCGCCCACGGTGAGCTGCCCGATGCCGTCCCGGGCGAAGACCGATTCGGTCACCACCGCGCCGGCGATGAGCTCGCCGAACGCCAGGCCCAGCAGGGTCAGCACCGGCAGCGCGGAATTGCGCAGCACGTCCTTGCGGAAGGCGAAGCCCTCCCCCGCGCCCTTGGCGTGCAGCACGTGCACGAAGGGCTGCCGACGGGTGGTCCGAATCGAGCCGGTGAACACCTGCGACAGCGGTGCGGCGATCAACAGGCCCAGGGTCGCCGCCGGAGCCAGCAGCGCCCGGAAACTGCCGTCGTCGACCGACGGGATCAGGCCGAATCGGAACGAAAGGTACTGCAGGGCAAGGATGCCGACCACGAACGTGGGGACCGAGGCGAACAGTGCCGGTGCCGTCCCGACCAGCGAGCGCAGCCACGCCCACGGCGCGTAATTGGCGAGTATCGCGACCACGGCGGTGAACGCCAGCCCGAAGGCCAGCCCGAGGCCGGCGAGTTGCACGGTGCCCGGCAGCGCCTCGCCGATGAGTTCCTCGACGGGTTTGCCGTTGGTGAGCGAGAAGCCGAAATCGCCGCGCCACAACGCCGCCAGACTGTGCAGGTACTGCTGCCAGACCGGGCGGTCCAGGCCGTAGTACTCGAGCATGATCCGCCCCGCCTCGGGGGTGATCTGGGCTTCGGGATTCTGGATCCGATTATTGACCGAGTCGCCCGGCAGGGCGCTCAGCAGCACGAAGGACAGGGTGTAGGCGGCCAGCAGCACCACCGTCGCCTGTCCCAGGCGCTTCGCGGCATAGATGTGCATTCTCGCTCCCCGGCCTACTCGGCGATCCAGGTGTCGTACAACCAGGTGCGGGCGGTGGATTCGGTGCTGAAGCCGTGTACAGAGGGAGCCAGGCCGAAGACCTGGGTCTCGTCGTACAGCGGAATCACGTAGCCCTCACCGAACAGGTGATCCTCGATGGCCTGCACCGCGGCGGTCCGCTTGGCGGGGTCGAAGACGAAGGCCTGCGCCCGGACGAGTTCGTTCAGCTTCTCGTCGGGGGTGTTGGCGTGCAGTTCGTTGGTCGCGGCGCTGTCGAAGGCCGTGCGCAGCACGTCGGCTTCCGCGCGCGAGGTCTGTCCCTGCACCAGCGCCCAATTGTCCGGGCGCGCAAGCTGTGTCGCCTCGTAGTCGGTGAGCGAGGTGGCGTTGATCTTCAGTTCGACGCCGGCCTTGCGCCACTGCGACTGCAGCAGTTCCTGCACGGGCTGGGCGACCTGGTAGTAGGGGGCGACCCAGATGTCGAGTTGCAGGCGCTTGCCGTCCTTCACCCGGATGCCGTCGCCGCCGGGCTGCCAACCGGCAGCGTCCAGCAGGGATTTCGCCTTGTTCAGGTCGTAGCCGAGGAAGCGGGAGGAGTCGCCCCGGTTCGGGGTGCCCTGCACCAGAATGCTTTTCGGCACCGGGTAGCTGGGCGAGAGCACCGTCTCGTTGATCTCCTGACGGTCGGTGGCCGCCTGCAGGGCCAGGCGCACGTTCTTGTCCAGGATCGGGGTGACCGAATCCAGCTGGAACGAGAGCTTGTTGGTCTGCCCCTGGACCGGGAACGCCTCGATGACGCCGCCGCCTGCGGTCACCGTCTCCTCGTCGTAGGGCGCGATGTTGCGGGCGATGTGCGCCTCGCCGGACTTGAGCGCGCCGACCCGGGTGCCCGCCTCGGGCACGGTCTTGAACACGACCTTCTCGAGGTACGCCTTGCCCTGGTGGCCCGAACCCTCCGGGGCCCAGTTGTAGTCGTCGCGGCGCTTCAGGGTGATGCCGGTGGTGCCCTGCACCGATTCGACCACGAACGGGCCCGAACCGATCCAATTCTTGGCCTGCCCCTGGCCGTTCAGATCCTGTGCCAGGAAAGGCTTGGCCAGAATCGAGCCCGCGCGATAGAACGAAGCCACCTGCAGGAAGCCGACATTCGGCTTCGTGAACGAGACCTGCACGGTGAGCGGATCGATCACTTCGGCCGACTTGTAATCGGAGAAGAAGCGATCCGGCGGAATTCCCAGCGCCTTGTCACCCAGGCCGTGCTGATCGTAATTCGCCTTCACCACCGCGGCGTCGACCGGATCGCCATTGCTGAAGGTCACGCCCTCTCGCAATGTGAAGGTGTAGGTCAATTTGTCGTCGCTGATCTTCCACGACTTCGCCAGCCACGGCTTGATCTCACCGGTCTTGGGGTCCTGCCAGGTCAGGCGCTCGGCCAGATTGTTCGCGACCTGACTGTTGGACCAGATCGAATTCGTCGGCAACCAGGCCGTGTACTCGATGGGATCGTAGAACTTCAGCGTGCCACCGAAAACCGGGTCACCCACCGGGCCATTTCCGGACGACCCCGAGCCGCCACACGCGGTGAGCGCGGTTGCGAGGGCAATGGCCACCGTGCCCGTTGCCATGAGCCTGCCGAATCGTTTTATCCTCATCGCGATGTCGCGTCCTTCTGCCGTCCGGTGTATCTCCATGGAGGCTAGGCGCGACGGGGCGACATTCCGCGATTTCCAATCGCCAAGAGTCCCTACACGAATACTGAAGTTTCTCTTGAGTGCATTGAATTCACGGTGAGGAAAATACGGGACCGGCGGGACACGCCGCTACGTCTCCCGGACGACCGCGTAGCGCACGCTGACCAGGTCGCCGTTCTGGGTGGCTTCGACCGTCTCGAGCTCGACCCGCCAGGGCAGCAGCGGGATTCCGGCGCCGAGGGTGACCGGGGCATACGACACGATGATCTCGTCCAGCAGATTGTGCGCGGCGAACTGGGCGGCCAGGTTGCCGCCCCCGACCACCCAGATCTTGCGGTCGCCGGCGGCCTGCTCGAGTTCGGCGTAGATCTCCGGAATGGGCCCGCTGCCGAACCGGATGTCGCGGTCCGAACGGGTGGCGAAACGCTGATGGGTGATGATCCAGGCCGGCACGTCGTAGGGCCAGGCGGCCGGGTCATGGTCGATCACCCACTGATAGGTGTTGGCCCCCATGACGATCGCGCCGACGTCCGCGATGAAGGCGTTGTAGCCCAGCGGGCCGTCCGGGTCGGTGTCACGCGATTCGAGCCAGTCCAGGGAACTGTTGTCGTCGGCCAGAAAACCGTCGGCGCTGGAACCGGTGTAGTAACTGGCGAACCCCATGTCGGCCTCTCTGCGGTGCGGTGAGCGCGGGAAGGGCCGGCTCGAATCGCGCCGTTGCCGAGTCGAGCCAACCCCAGCCAGGCTAGCAATTATTCAGCAACTATCACGTCAAGGCGCGGCACTCTCTCCTGGAGCGCTTGGTCCACAGGGCATTTCGAGGCGACGGCGGTCAGGCCGGGCGGAGGCTGTCCAGCAGGTCCTCGAGCATCCGGGCGGCTTCGGCGCGGATGGGGGCGGGATCGGGGGCCGCGGCCAGGACGAAGGACATGTCGGTGAGGCCGCCGTAGAACATCGCGGCCACCAGTTCGGGTGAGAAGCGGGTCAGGCCCTGCTCTTTCAGGAGTTTGGTCTGGGTCACCATCAGGCCGGCCAGGGAGCGGCGGTCGAGCTCGCGCCAGCGCTCCCAGCCCAGCACCAGGGGACCCTGCAGCAGCACGATCTGGCGGTAGGCGTGATCGGTGCAGATGTCGAGGAACGCGCTCATACCCGCGATCGTCTTCTCGCGCAGACCCGCCGGTTCGCTCATCGCGGCGGCGATGCGTTCGGCGGCCGTGTTCTCCAGGTCCTCGAACACCGCGGCGAACAGGCCCTGTTTGCCGCCGAAGTGGTGATAGAGCGCGCCCCGGCTCAGGCCCGCGGCCGCGACCAGCTCCTCGGCGGACACCTCGGCGAAGGCGCGATCGGCGAACAGCGCGGCCCCCGAGCGCACCAGCGCTTCCCTGGTGTTCTGCGCGTATTCCTCGCGACGGCTCTTGACAGCGCTCATCCCCCAGGAATATCACATACAGTGTGTATGCGAGATACACGGTGTATGTGAGAGGTGGTCCGTCATGAACGCACAGGTGATCGAAACCGACGTCGTGATCGTCGGCGCCGGAATATCCGGGCTGGTCGCGGCCCGGGATCTGGTCGCGGCCGGGCGCGAGGTCGTGGTGCTCGAGGCGCGGGACCGGGTCGGCGGGCGGCTGCTCAACGCCCGGCTGCCCGGCGGAGCGCCGATCGAGGTGGGCGGTCAGTGGATCGGCCCGACCCAGCATCGAGCACGGGCGCTGACCGAAGAACTGGGACTTACGCTGTACCCGACCTACGACGAGGGTCGCAACATCGTCGAATTGCGCGGGGCGCGAACCACATACACCGGCCGCATCCCCCGGCTCGGGCCGCTCACCCTGGCGGATCTGGCACTCGGACAGCGACTGATCGAACGGGCCGCCACCGCCATCGACCCGGGCCGACCGTGGGACGCCGCCGCGGCCGAGAGCCTCGACGCCCAGACCTTCGGGGGCTGGATCCACGACCATTTCCGCACCGTGCGCGGGCGAGCGTTCATGCGCATCCTCACCCTGGCGGTCTTCGCCACCGAACCCGAGGATCTGTCGGCGCTGTGGGCGCTGTCCTACATCTCGGCCGCGGGCGGGCTCGACGCCCTCATCGAAACCCGCGGCGGCGCACAGCAGGATCGGATCGCCGGCGGCACCGAACTGCTCGCCACCGAACTCGCCGCGCGGTTGGGTGCGCGGGTGCGGCTGTCGGCGCCGGTCACCCGGATCGAGCGGGACGACGACGGCGTGCGGGTGCACGCCGACGGACTCGAGGTGCGTGCCCGGCACGCGGTCGTCGCGATACCGCAGGCGCTCAACGACCGCGTTCACCACGTCCCCGCCCTGCCCGCGGACCGGGTGATGCTCATGCAGCGCATGCCCGCCGGGCGCGTGATCAAGACCAATACCGTGTACGAGACGCCGTTCTGGCGCGCGGACGGGTTCAGCGGGCAGGCCAACAGCGACCTCCGGCTGATCAGCACCGTGTTCGACAACTCGCCGCCGGAGGGCACACCCGGCGTCCTGGTGGGCTTCTTCGAGGGCCGCGCCGCCGATGCCGCCGCGCGCATGACGCCGGCCGAGCGGCAGCGCCGGGTCGTGGCCGATCTGGTCGGCTACTTCGGCCCGGCCGCCGCCGAACCCCTGGCCTACATCGAACAGGACTGGGCCGCAGAGGAATACACGCGAGGCTGCTACGGGGCGTTCACCACCCCGCAGGCCCTGACCAGCTTCGGACGCGCGCTGCGCGAACCGGTCGGCCCGGTGCACTGGGCCGGCGCGGAGACCGCGGTGACCTGGACCGGCTACATCGACGGCGCGATCGAGGCCGGACAGCGCGCGGCCGCGGAGGTACTGGCCGCGACGAGCGCGGGACTGCCGGTCACACACTGAGCGGCTCGCCGCGCCCGTCGCGCGGGGTCGCACTCCCGCGCGACGGAGGTCCGCCGACCCGGCCGGGTTCGCCGGCTCACCACGACCTGCGGCAGGGACCGGCTCGGCATATCAGCGTGCACGGCCTCGGTGCCGGTTGGGCTGCGGCGCAGTCGAACTCAGGCGCGGCCGGCGGTCATTCCGCCGTCCACGACGAACTCCGCCCCGTTGCAGTAGCTCGACTCCTCGCTCGCCAGGAAGACCACCATCGAGGTGACCTCGGCGGGAGAACCCAAGCGGGCGAGGGGATTCGCGGCGCGGTCGACGGGGGCGTCCTCGGGTGCGCCGAGCATCGGGGTCAGGATGCCGCCGGGGTGCACGGAGTTCACGCGGACGCCGTGCGGGGCCAGCTCCAGGGCGGCCGATTTGGTGAGGCCGCGCACGCCGAACTTCGACGCGGTGTAACCGTGCACGCCGGGGACGCCCTGGATCCCGGCGGCCGAGGAGATGTTCACGACCGCGGCGGGACGGGCGGCGACCAGAGCGTCACGCGCGGCGGTCAGACCCAGGAACGGGCCGGTCAGATTGATGGCGATGATGTTGTTCCACTGCTTCTCGGTGTACGTGCCAATAGAGCCCCCGTCGAGGATGCCCGCATTGTTGACCAGTACGTTCAGTGCGCCGAAGCGGTCGACGGTCGCGGCGACCGCCGCCTCCCAGTCGGCGAGCCGGGTGACATCCAGGTGCACCGACGCGGCCCGGTCGCCGAGTTCGGCGGCCAGGCGGGCGGCGGCGTCATCGGCGATGTCGCCCAGCATCACCGCGGCGCCCTCGGCGATGAAGGCGCGGGCGTGTGACGCGCCCATCCCCGAGGCGGCCCCGCTGATCAGGGCCACCCGTCCGCTCAGTCGTCCGGTCATCGTTCAGTTCTCCTTCGACGTCGAGATGCCAACGGCGGCTTCCCGATCGGACAGAAGTAGAACACGTTTCAATCGACAGTTCAATCATTGATTGAACGAGTCGGCGCGCTCAGCGCCCGAACGGCCACAGCTTGCGCACCGGACGCTCGGCGGCGCACGCGCACCGGCCCGACTTCGGCACATCGCCCAGAATCTGTTCGACGTGGTTGCCGCATCCGGTGAATCCCGGCTTGCCACAGGTACGACAGGTGATTCGCTGACACATCGTTCGTATTTCCTTTTCGGTGCGGGGGTTTCGGATCAGCCGGTCGTGGCGGCATGCCAGGTGCGGTAGCCGCCGTCGAGATTCACCGCGTCGCGGCCCAGCTGGGTCAGCAGCCGGGTGGCGCTGTTGCCGCGCTGGCCGACCTGGCAGAACGCCAGGATGGGACCGGCCGGGATCTCATCGGCGCGCGCTCGCAGTTCATCGAGGGGGATGTTGCGCGCACCGGGCACCGAACCGCCGGCGAACTCACTCGGTGAACGGACATCGACCAGCTGCGCACCGTTCGCGACGGCCTTGTAGACCTCGTGCCACTGCGCGGTGCGCAGACCGCCGGTGCGCAGGTTGTCGGCCATGTACCCGAGCATGTTCACCGGATCCTTGGCCGAGCCGAACTGCGGCGCGTACGCGAGTTCGAGATCGAGCAGCCGCGAGGCGCGGATGCCGCCCGCCATCGCGGTGGCCAGCACGTCGATGCGCTTGTCGACACCGTCGCCGCCGACCGCCTGCGCGCCCAGGATCTCATCGGTCTCCGGATCGACCAGCAGCTTGATCGAGAGCGCACGAGCGCCCGGGTAGTACCCCGCGTGCGCCATCGGGTGAGCGTGCAGCGCGCGGAACGGACGCCCGGCGGCCAGCAGGCGCTTCTCGCTCCACCCCGTCATGGCGGCGGTGAGCTCGAAGACGCCGACGATCGCGGTGCCCTGTGCGGGCGGATCCACCACGGGCAGCCCGGCGATCACATCGGCGACCGAGCGACCCTGGCGGTTGGCCGCGTTGGCCAGCGGGACCAGCGCGTCCTGGCCACTCACCGCGTCCCGCTTCTGCACCACGTCGCCGACCGCGTAGATGTGCGGGGCGGAGGTGCGCAGCTGCTCGTCCACGACAATGCCACCGCCGGAACCGATGTCCAGCCCCGCGGCCCGGGCCAGGGAACTCTCGGGGCGCACGCCGATCGCCATGACGACCAATTCGGCGGGCACCACGCGCTGATCGGACAGCGTCACGCTCTCGGCGTCGATCCGCTCGAGTTCGACGCCGGTCTCCAAACGTATTCCGTGCCCGCGCATCTCGGCCGCGACCGGGGCCGCCATCTCCGGGTCCAGCGGGCCGAGCACCTGATCGCCGCGCTCGACCACGGTGGTCGAAATGCCACGGCGGGTGAGGTTCTCGGCCATTTCGACGCCGATGAAGCCCGCGCCGACCACGACCGCGGTACGCACCCGGCCGACCGCGTCGGCCAGGCGATCCACATCGGCCACATCGCGCAGCACCAGGGCGCGTTCGGCGCCGGGCAGCGGCGGTACGATGGCCGACGCGCCGGTGCTGAGCACCAGTTCGTCGTAGGACTCCAGCAATTGCGTGCCCGAGGTCAGATCCCGCACCAGCACGGTCCGCTCGGCCGGATCGATCTCGACGGCTTCGTGCCGCACCCGCACGTCGAGGCGGAAGCGAGCGGCGAGCGATTCGGGGGTCTGCAACAGCAGCGCCTCGCGCTCCTCGATCACTCCGCCCACGTAGTACGGCAGCCCGCAGTTGGCGAACGACACGTGCGCGCCGCGCTCGAGCACCACGATCTCCGCGGACTCGTCCAGCCGCCGCAATCGGGTCGCGGCCGACATACCACCGGCCACGCCACCGACGATCACAACCTTCATCTCGCACCTCCTCGCGGGTGACGACCCGCGGTTCCATACCCCCTGGGGTATCCGACTCGATACCGACCATACCCCCGGGGGTATGCTTCGAGTACGTGATCCCCGCCTCCCCCGAGGCATACCCGGCCGGTGAGTTCCAACACGGAGGCTGTCGGTGCCATACCCCCAGGGGTATCTTCATTCGGTAGACGGGCCGGGCGAACCGACCCGGATCAACTGCTCAGGAGGCAGACATGGTCGGCGACGAACAGGCCACCGCGGCGGTCCTGAACCGGTTGCGCCGCGCCCAGGGCCAGCTCGCGGGCGTGATCACCATGATCGAACAGGGCCGCGACTGCAAGGACGTGGTCACCCAGCTCGCGGCGGTCTCGCGCGCCCTGGACCGCGCGGGGTTCAAGATCGTGGCCAGCGGCCTGCGCGAATGCCTCACGGGCGAAGGAGCCGAGGGACGCGAGCCGCTGACCGAGGCCGAATTGGAGAAGCTCTTCCTCGCACTGGCCTAGCACGGCGCGGATCGGCAACGGCCGGAGACGGACTCGGCCGGCCCCGAGCCGAAGTCAGTGCACGGCAAGAGGATCCGCGTGCGCCGGCGCGGCCATCAGCGAGCCGTCACACCCGCCGGCCGATCAGAGCATCGGCAGGTCGGGCGGGAGTTGCAGGGCGACGGTGAGCAGCGACTGCACCCGGGCGGCGATAATGCTGAGCAGCCCGTTCATTTCACCGGGGGCGACCTCGGCGGCGGTTTGCAGTGACTTGAGGTCGGTGTCTATGCGGGCCAGCATCTCGGCGACGTCGCCGGGCTGGGAATTGAGCGCCTTGGCGATCTCCTCGAGCGAGATGCCCTGGGCCTCCAGCGTCTGGATGAGGTGGATGCGCTCGACGTCGGCCGGATCGTACATCCGGTAATTGCCGGCGGTGCGCTCGGCGGGGACGAGCAGTCCCAGGCTGGTGTAGTAGTCGATGGTGCGGGAGCTGACCTCGGCACGGGAGGCGAGTTCTCCGATTCTGACCAGGCCCTCCGGCATCAGCACCTCCATCCTCGAAAGATCTCAACCATACAGCGATCCGGGTCACGGTCCGCCGCCCGAACCCCGATCACGGGCCCGCACGGGCGCCGTTCGCACCCGGACAACCTTACAGTGCCGCGTGCTACTGTGGCCTGCAGGTGGGGTGCGGCATGTCCGATCGGCCTACGTGGTCGCCGCGCGGGGGTCTCACCGGCAGGGCATCGACCCTGTTCTCGGCGTTATGAACCATCCGAAGGAGACCAAGCACGTGGCAATCGACCACACCCGGCCCGCCCGATCGACGAGCACCGAACGGCGGAGCAGATGACGACGATTACCACCGCGATGGATTCGACAACCACGAATCTCGCACTGCTACCGGGCTTTCTGGACCCGGTGAACCTGCTCAACTCCTTCGGCACCTGGATGCTGGTCGGCCTGCTCGCGGTCGTCTTCATCGAATCCGGCCTGCTGTTCCCGCTGCTGCCCGGTGACTCGCTGCTGTTCACCGCCGGTCTGATCGCGGCCTCCAAATCGACCGAGATCGAGCCCTTCGCGCCGATCGAGGTGCTGCTCATCCTGATTCCGCTCGCCGCCATCGCCGGCGACCAGGTCGGATACCTCATCGGCGCGCGCGGCGGGACCGCGCTGTTCAAGAGCGACGACGCCCGCTTCTTCAAGAAGTCCTACATCGACGAATCGCACGCGTTCTTCGTCAAACACGGGCCGATCACCATCGTGCTGGCGCGCTTCGTGCCCATCGTGCGCACCTTCGCGCCGGTCGTGGCCGGCGCGGCCAAGATGAAGTACCGGGTCTTCGTGACCTACAACATCATCGGCGGCGTGCTGTGGGGCTCGGGCCTGACCTACCTGGGCTACCTGCTCGGCCAGATCGCCGCGGTGCGCGACAACATCGACCTGATCTTCCTGGTGATCGTGGCCGTATCGGTGCTGCCGATCGTGTACGAGGTCGCCAAGCGCGCGATCGCCACCCGCAAGGCCCGGGCGGCGGCCGAATCCGAATCGGTGCACTGACGATCGATCCGGGAGCGCACTGCCGATCGACCCCGAAAGGCCCTGCCCGCGAGCGTTATCGGCGGGCAGGGTCTTTCGCGTTTCCGGGCTACTGCAGTGCGAAGCGCAGCAGGGCCTGCATGTCACCCTGCTTGATCTTGCCCTTGCGGTCGACGACCTCGAGCTGCCAGGCAGGCCCGTTGCGGAACGCGCGGGCGATCGCGTTGGCGTTGTCCCCGCCCAGCAGCGACGGCCAGATGTCGGCCACCTGCTGGGTGCCGCCGCCGGTCGCGTCGTAGATCTTGAACGAGACGTTGTTCGCCTTCTCGAAGCTCGAGCCCTTCTTGAACGCGGCCGCGACGAACACGATCGAGTCGATGCCGCCGGGCACGTCGGCGAAGGTCACGTGCACGGTCTCGTCGTCACCGGCGGCCGCACCGGTCTGCTCGTCACCCGAGTGCAGCACCGACCCGTTGCCGAGCGGATCGAGCGAATCCAGGCCCGCGAACCGCACCGGCTCCGCGCCCTGCATGAGGATCGCGATCAGATCCAGATCCACGCCCTTCTTGCGGCGGGCGATGCCGAGCAGGCCGCCGCTGGCCCCGGCCGAGGGGTCCCAGCTGACCCCGACACTCATCTTGCTGATGCCCGCGAGATCGGCGGCACCGTCTTCTTTTCTGAGCGTGATCACGAACTCAACCTCTGTCTACTCGTCGAAACATGTTGTGGAACAGCAGTTATGAACTTGTCCGGCCGCGCTCACACCGCGGCCGCGGGCAGCAGCCGCTCGAGCACATCGGTGAGGGTGACGAACCCGATCACACCGGCGGGGCCCGTGACCACGCCGATGTGGCCGCGCGTCTCACGCATGACGCCCAGGGCCTCGTAGACCGGCAGCGTCGCCTCGAAACGCAGCACCGGGCGCATGAGATCGCGCGCCACGGTCGTGTCCGGCACGCCCAGACTGTCGCGCACGTGCAGCACACCGATCAGTTCGGCGCCCTCGCGCACGAACAGGCGCAGGTGCCCGGTCGAGCGCGAGACCCGTTGAATCGTGCGCGCGTCCGCGTCCGGCGCGACCGCGCTCGGGCCGATGTTCGGGCGCACGATGTCGCCGACGGTCAGCGCTTCGAGTTCGAGTGCCGCGGTCAGGTTCCCGCGGTAGCGCTCGTCGAGCGTGCCCGCGGTGGCGGAATGCTCGATCAGATGCCGCAGCGCGGCGGGATCCTGGCCCGCGTCGACCTCGTCGACCGGGGTGACGCCCACCCGCACCAGGCACCAGTTGGCCAGCCGGTTGAGCACGGACAGCAGCGGCCGGGTCAGCCACATGAACGCGCGCATCGGCAGCGCCAGCAGAATGGCCGATCGCTCCGGATGCGCGATCGCCCACGACTTGGGCGCCATCTCCCCCACCACCAGGTGCAGGAAGGTCACCACGACCAGGGCCAGCACGAAACCGGCGACGTCGGCCAGCCACAGCGGAGCGCCCAGCGTCTCGATGAGCGGGGTGATCCAGTGGTGCACAGCGGGTTTGGTGATGGCGCCGAGCGCCAGCGTGCACACCGTGATACCCAGCTGCGACCCGGCCAGCAGCACCGACAGTTCCGAGGCGCTGCGCAGTGCGGCCCGCGCCGGGGCACTGGTCGCGGCCGCGTCCTCGAGCCGGTGCTTGCGCGCCGCGATGAGCGCGAATTCCACCGCGACGAAAAACGCGCTGGCGGTGATCAATCCGATGGTGATGGCCACCACGACCCAGGGATTACTCATCGCCGCGCACCTCCGAGTCGGCCTGCGGGGTGATCAACACTCGCGACGGCACCCGCTTGTGCACCTGGCGAACCTGAGCCAGCACCGAGCGCCGCCGCGGATGTTCGGCGAGCAGTTCGGACGGTTCGGGTTCGAGGTCGATCGCGACGGAGTCGCCGACCTCGGGCAGGCCGCCGAACCGCGTGATCACCAATCCGGCCAGGGTCTCGTAATCCCCTTCGGGGAGTTCGAGATCCAACAGTCTCGACACCTCGTCCAGATGCAGGTCACCGGCGACCAGCCAACCGCCGTCGACGGGCACCACATCGTCGTTGATCTCGGGATCGTGTTCGTCGTCGATCTCGCCGACCAGTTCCTCGGCGATGTCCTCGATGGTGACCACGCCGGCGAATCCGCCGTATTCGTCGATGACCAAGGCCATTTCCTGCCCGGCGGCGGTCACGGCCGTGACGACGTCGGGCAGCGACAGCGATTCGGGCACCATGACCGCCTCGCGGAAGTGCTGCCCGGCAAGCTCGTCCGGATCGACGTCGAGCAGATCGTGCAGATGGATGATGCCGCGCAGATCGTCGCTGGTCTCCCCGACCACCGGGTAGCGAGTGTGGCCGGTGCTCATGCGATCGCGCACCGCCCCCACCGTCTCCGAAGCCGCGACGACGTCCACCCTTGCCCGCGGGATCATGGCGTGTTCGGCCGTACGCGTGGGGAAGTCGAGGATGCGATCCAGCAGCGTCGACAACTCGGGGGGCAACTCCCCGGCGTTGCGGGAGGCGGCCACGATGTGCTCGAGGTCGCGCGGTGTCGCCGAATGCTCGACATCGTGGACCGGTTCGATGCGCAGTGCGCGCAGCAGCACGTTCGCGGACTGGTCGAAAAGCTTGATGAGCCAGCCGAAGACCTTCAGGTACAGGGTCGTCGAGAACGCCAGCCTGCGAGCCACCGGTTCGGGCCGGGCGATGGCCAGATTCTTCGGGAACAGCTCCCCGAACACCATCTGGACCACGGTCGAGAAGAGCACGGCCAGTACCGCACCCACCGCGATGCCGACGCCGGTGGGCACCCCCACACCGCCGAGCAGTTCGCCCAGGCCGCGGCCGATGAGCGGTTCGGCCACGTAGCCGACCAGCAGGCCGGTCACCGTGATGCCGAGTTGCGCGCCGGACAGCATGAACGAGGTGCGCCGGGTCACGGCCAGGGCCCGGCCGGCGGCCGTGTCCCCGGCTTCGGCCCGGGCCTTGAGCCGCGAGCGGTCCACGGCCATGTACGCGAATTCCTGGGCAACGAAGTACCCGGTCAGCGCGGTGATCGCCAGGACGACGAGAACACCGAGTCCAACACTCAGCGCGGTGAGCACGGCGTCACCCCCGGGGCGGGAACGCGGCCGCGATCAGTTCGGGGCGGGTTGGGTAATCGGTATTTGCGCTTCGCGCGTCTCATCTGCTCGCTTCTGTGAGGTGTCCGTTTTGTCGGGTGCATTCGACGCTAACACGGACGATCGAACTGTTCGGGACATGAAACCGCTTGTCACGCCCCATTTCCGCACCGGCCGAGCGGCGAGCGCCACGCGGGATGAACGCGCTCGCCACCGGCCGGTTTCAGAACTCGGGTCTCAGAGCCCGACGCCGAAGTCGCGGGCGATGCCCTCGAGGCCCGAGGCGTAGCCCTGGCCGATGGCGCGGAACTTCCACTCGGCGCCGTTGCGGTACAGCTCGCCGAAGACCATGGCGGTCTCGGTCGAGGCGTCCTCGCTCAGGTCGTAGCGGGCCAGCTCGGTGCCGTTGGACCGGTCGACGACGCGAATGTAGGCGTTGCGGACCTGGCCGAAGCTCTGGCTGCGCGAGACGGCGTCGTAGATCGAGACCGGGAACACGATGGACTCGATGCTCGCCGGGGTGGTCGCGAGATCGACGTTGATGACCTCGTCGTCGCCCTCGCCCTCACCGGTGCGGTTGTCACCGGCGTGCTCGATCGCGCCCTCGGGGGACTTGAGGTTGTTGAAGAAGACGAAGTGCCCGGGGGACACGACCTTCTTGCTCGCGTCGACACCGATGGCACTGGCATCGAGATCGAAATCGGTTCCCGTGGTGGTCCGCAGGTCCCAGCCCAGGCCGACCGCTACCGCGGTCAGGCCCGGCGCCGCCTTGGTCAACGACACGTTGCCGCCCTTGGACAAACTCACACCCATGCCAACCATCTCCTGTCGATCGTTGTGCGGCGGGCTCTACCGAGCCCGCCGTCGCGTTTCGGAACCTACCGGGAACCGCGCCCGCGAGGGGCGCGTTGCCCGAGTGGGTCAGAACGTCAACATTCGGGACGCGAAAGTGGTTCCCCGCGCGGCCCCCGAAGCCAAACGCACACTAACACGTGCCACTGGATGGTTGGCCGGGCGCGGGTACGGGGTACGCACCCCCGGCATGCGGCGGTGACCGTCAGACCAGCGGCCCATGACATTTGCTGAGGAGTACATCTGAAGGCTGATCTTTTCCAGATCACACCGTGACGGTTGTCTTTCCCTCAATCCTTTGAATTAGCCTGCCAATAACTGAAGTACGGGAACTGCGAAGGAGGCCGGGCTGTGACGTCGGCGCGAACGGTCGTATCGGAACGCTCTGCCACCCAACCCGGTCTGCCGCGGGTGCTGGCACTGGACGCGGCACGCGGCATCGCCGTGCTGGGCATGTTCGCGGTGCACACCGGGCCGCCCGAGCAGGTGTTCGGTTCCGGCTGGCTCTCGGTTTTCGCGGGACGGTCGGCCGCGTTGTTCGCGGTGCTGGCGGGGGTCTCGCTGACCCTGATGTCCGGGGGTCGCACCCCGCGTACCGGGCGCGCGGGCCGGCGGGACCTGGTCCGCATCGCCGCGCGGGCGGTGCTCATCGCGGCGCTGGGACTCGCACTGGCGCAACTGCACTCGGGTATCGGGATCATGATCATCCTGACGTACTACGGGCTCTACTTCCTGCTCGCGCTGCCGCTGCTGCGTCTGGGCGCGCGAGCGCTGACCGTGCTCGCGGCGGGGTGGGCGATCGCGGGGCCGATCGCGTCGTTCCTGATTCGCGAGCACCTGGATCAGTCCACCGTCGGCGGTCACCCCGGCGCCGACATGCTCACCTCGTGGTCCGGACTCGGCGAGGCGGCCACGATGCTGATGTTCACCGGCGCGTACCCGGCCATCACCTGGATGCCGTTCGTGCTGGCCGGAATGGCGCTGGGCCGCTGGGGCATCCGGGAACTCCGCGCCCTGCCGCTGCTGGGCATCGGCGCGCTGCTGGCGCTCATCGGCTACGGCGGATCCTGGCTGCTGCAACATCCGTTCGGCGGGCGCGCCCACCTGGTGGATCTGTTGACCGGCCTCGGGGTCACCGACATCGATCCGGCGGTGATCATCGATCTGGCGGGTCTGGGCACCGTCGGCACCAACAGCTGGTGGTGGCTCACCATCGACAACGCCCACAGCGGAACCCCGTTCGAGATCTTCGGGTCCGTCGGCATCGCGTTCCTGGTGATCGGCGCGCTGACGGCGGTACTGCCCGCGGCCCGAATTCCCCTGTACCCCTTGATCTGCGCGGGCTCGTGCGCGCTGAGCCTCTATATCGTGCAGGTTGTCGCGGTCGCGGTGCTGGTGCCGCTGGATGCCGACACTCCCCCGGCCGGCGCGATCCACGGCCCGTCCTGGCAGCTCCTGGCGCTGCTGGTCATCGGCTCGCTGGTCCTGGCGACCCTGTGGCGCAGCATGTTCCGCCGCGGACCGGCGGAATGGCTGCTGCACCGGGTCACCATGGCCATCACCGACGCGCTCGTACCCGCCGATCCGCGCTGAGCACCCTCGACGTTCCCCGGCGTCGTGCAGGCCCCGGCGCGGGCGCGGCGGCGGCCGGGCCGCAGTTCATCACTCCGCAGCCCGGCGCGAACACTCCCCGGAGTCCGGCGGGACGGGCGGGTTGCGGGCGAGGCCGGCGGGTGCGGCGTGCGAGACTCGTGGGGCCGAAGAGGAGGAATGGGTTGGCCTACGTCAAAGCCGCCGAGCGGGAAGAGCAGATCGTCGCCGCGGCGATCCGGGTCCTGGGCGCGGTGGGCGTGGCGGGCACGACCCTGCGGGCGGTCGCCACCGAAGCCGGACTCCCCCTGGGCACCATGCACTACGTGTTCCCGTCCAAGGACAAGTTGCTGCGGGCGGTCATCGCGGCCGTCGAGCGCGACGTCGCCGCCGCGCTGCACGTCCGGGTGGACTCCGATCACGGTGTGGCGCAAGCTATTCGGCAGGCCGTGGACAATTTCTGGAGCTCGCTGGTCGAGAACGAGATCGGTCTGCAGGTGATGCAGTACGAACTGGCCATGTATTCCGCGCGCGACGACGGCGGCGCCGGCGGGCTCGGGCGACTCCAGTTTCAGGGCTACACCGCGCTCATCGCCGAGTCCTACGAGCGCGCGGCGACCGCGGCGGGCGAACGCTGCGCGGTCGACTACGACACCCTCGGCCGCCTGTCCCTGGCGATGATGGACGGGCTCATCATCCAGTACGTGACGAACCCCGATCCCGAGCGCGCACGGCGCGATCTCGACCACGCCGTCGACATGATCGTTCGCTTCGCCGATCCGCGGCCGATCGCGGCCGCCGCCGACTGACACCGGCAACGCCGCGACCCTTGCGTTCACCGGCCCGTTGTGGCTTACTGAAAAAAGTCGGTCGGTTGTACGACTTAGAGCGCCAGCGGTCGCCCTCACCCTCCGAGCGTGGCCTTCCGAACAGCAGCGATACCGAAGGGACGCCCGATGCAGCAGCAGCCGGCACAGGAGCACGACGCGATCCCCCGCACGACGGTGGCGGTGGTCGGGGCCGGATTCGCGGGCCTGCGCGCCGCCCGCGAACTTCGACGCCACGGTGTCGAGGTGATCGTGCTCGAGGCCGCCGACCGGCCGGGCGGGCGCGCGATGAGCGAGACCACGGCGCTGGGATCGCGCGTGGACCTCGGCGGCCAGTGGATCGGGCACGACCATCACCGGGTGACCGCGCTGGCCGCCGAACTCCGCCTCACCAAGTTCCCGATGCACACCGGGCGACTGCCCGTCATCGTCGAGGGCGCACGCCGAATCACGGTCGGCGGGCCCGCCATGCTCGGCGCCGTGGCCGCCCTCGTCGCACTGGAAGCGTTGTCCCGCACCGCGTTACCACGCAAACGGAACGACGTCACCGTGTCCGAGTGGCTGCGCCACGTGCCCGGGCGCACCATCCGGCGGCTGCTCGAGGTGATCGCCACGACGTCGTGGACGGCCGATCTCGACCGGTTCTCGGTCGACGCCATGGCCAGGATGATCCGCTCGCAGGGCGGACTCCGGACCATGCTGTCCACCCGAGGTGGCGCACAGGACTCCCTGCTGGTCGAGGGCATGGGTTCGCTGGCCGATGCCCTGGCCGCGGAGCTCGGCGATCGAGTTCGCCTGGGCCACGGCGTCGAATCGATCGTCGCCGACGGCGACGGTGTGCTCCTGCGCACGACGCACGGCGAGATTCGGGCCGAGAAGGCCATCGTCACCGTGCCGCCGCCCATGCTCGAGCGCATCGACTTCGACCCCGCGCTGCCCGCCGCGCACACCGACCTCGCCCGGAACACCTACATGGGATCGGTGTACAAGGCGATCGCGGTGTACGACCGGCCGTTCTGGCGCACCGGCCCGGGCGGGGAGTTCCTGGTGCTCGACACCCCCGGACGGGCGGCTTTCGACACGACCCCGCCGGGCGGTCCCGGCCACCTGTGCATCCTGGTCCCCGGCCCGGAAGCGCATCGGCTCGACGACCTGGATGACCGAGCGCGCCGCGACGCCGTCCTGCGCCCGCTGGCGCTGCATCTCGGACCCGAACTGCTCGAACCCGTGAGCTGGCACGAAAAGTCCTGGCATCGAGACGAATTCGTCGGCGGCGGCTACTTCGCGGTCCCCCTGCCCGGAACCACCGTCGGATTCCCGCCGGTCACGGCCGAGCCCACCGGTGACATCCATTGGGCAGGCACCGAAACCGCGGGCGATCATCCGGGTTATATCGAGGGCGCCCTCGAATCGGGAACGCGCGCGGCCGCAGAAGTATTGCGGGCGCTGTCCTCGCGATAGCGCGCCCTCCCCATTCGAATTCACGGGTCACGGTGAATCGGACTCCCGCGCGGCGCTTTTCGAGTACGTTCGGCAACAGGTTCTAGTTTGCCGGTGACTCGCGGCGACACCGTCTGGGGAGAGGGGCCGACCATGTCGGTTACGGACTACATCGTCATCGGTTCCGGCAGTGCCGGAGCCATTATCGCGCGCAGGCTGGCCGACTCCGGCGCGGCCGTCACACTCATCGAGGCGGGACGCCGGGACAACACCCGGCTGGTGCGCACGCCCGGCCTGATCGGCCCCATGCACGCGGTACCGCAGCTGAAGAAGACGATCGACTGGGGGCACTACACCGTCGAGCAGAAACACGCGCTGGGCCGCAAGGTCCCGCAGACGCACGGCAAGGTCGTGGGCGGCTCGAGTTCGATCAACGGCATGGTGTTCGTACGCGGCAATCAGCGCAATTTCGACGATTGGGCGGCCGCGGGCAATACCGGCTGGTCCTACGCGGACGTGCTGCCGAGTTTCAAGAAGTTCGAATCCTTCGAGGACGGCGCCAGCGAATTCCGCGGCGACGCCGGGCCGATCAAGGTGATTCGCCAGCGCGAGCTGACCGACGCTTCGACCTCGTTCATGTCGGCGCTGACCGAAACCACCGGCGTCGCACTGAATCCCGACTACAACGGCGCGGAACAGGACGGGGTGTCGCTGCTACAGCAGAGCAACAGCGAAGGCCTGCGATACAGCAGCTCGGTCGGATATCTCGACTCGCGGCCGAAGAACCTCACGGTGCTGGCGGACACCCACGTCACCCGCATCGTGATCGAGAACGGCCGGGCCACCGGGGTGCAGTACCGCACCGCGCACGGCACCCAGACCCTGCGGGCCGACCGCGAGATCATCGTCAGCGCGGGCACTTTCGGCTCCGCGCAACTGCTCATGCTCTCGGGCATCGGACCGGCCGATCACCTGCGGGCCTTCGACATCGAGGTCGCCGCCGATCTCCCGGTGGGCGACAACCTGCACGACCACCTGTTCGTGCCGATGAGCTTCGCCATGCCCAGCGCCGTGCACCGATCGGCGGCGGGCTACTTCGCCCGCGCCCTGATGCGGGAGACGCTGCGCAAGAACAGCACCTGGCTGGCGCGCAGCGTCTTCGAGGTCCTGGCGTTCCTGCGCACCCCGTACTCCACCGGCACACCGGACCTGCAATTGCACGTGCTGCCGTGGAGCTACCCCGGGCCGAACCAGGACGCGCCCGTCCGGCACACCCCTGATCCGCGCCGCGCGCTCACCGTCATGGTCACGATGATCTACCCGCAGAGCCGGGGCACCCTGCGCCTGACCTCCGCCGATCCCACCGCCGCACCGGCGATCGACCCCAACTATCTCGCCGAACAACGCGACCTGGACACCCTGGTGCACGGGATGGAGCTGACCCGCGAGATCATGGCGGCCCCGGCCATCGGCCCGGCGGTGGACGCCGAAATCGAGCCCGGCACACGGCATCCCGGCCGCGCCGAACTGGCGGCCGAGGTGCCCAATCGAGCCACCACCGTCTACCACCCGGTCGGCACCTGCCGCATGGGCGTGGACGAGCGGGCGGTCGTGGACCCGATGCTTCGCGTGCGCGGCATCCAGAGCCTGCGGGTGGCCGACGCCTCGATCATGCCCAGCATCGTCGGCGGCAACACCAACGCGTCCACCATGATGATCGGCGAACACGCGGCGGCGCTGATCCTGGGCTGACGCCATGCCGGCACCGGGGGGTGGATTCACGCGGTCGCGCTCCGGCCACCCCTCACACACTGCCGGGGCGAGGGGGTTCGCCGATTCGCGCTGCCGGGCGTCCAACCGCGGCTTCGGCCCGGATAGGGGGAGCGCGCTGGGGCGTCACCGCGCTGCCTGGCCCAGCGCGGATCCCACGCAGCCGGACGGTCCCGTGCAACACTCCTCGCGGCGTTGACGATCAAACCCTGGAGTGGACAGCGCACTCGGGGGCACAGCGGTGCCCCGGCTCGATCAGCTCGGTATCCGTAAACGATGGCCGCACGGCCTTTTGGGAGGATTTCGAATGAAGGAGCGCATGGTCGCTGCCGCACGAGTCACGGCCGCCGCGGTTCCGGTTCTCGGACTCGCCGCGGTCTTCGGTTCCGGAACGGCGCAGGCCGCGCCGGAAGACTGCGTCATCACACGAGATCTCATCAGCGCCTCGGCGACCTGCAGCGATGTCGACGCGCCGCCCGGGCGCGAGTACACGGTGGTCGTCGAGTGCTGGGGGCTGGCCGGTATTCCCAATGCCTGGCCGCTCATGGGCATCGGCCCGTACCGCGGCAGCTGGGGCGGGTCGTTCGGACCGGCCGGACAGGGTGCGTCCTCCTGCCTCGGGCCGGCGAGCGTCGGCGGCGTGACGAACGCGTACGTGCGGGTCTACCGGGAGTGAGGTTTCCGAACCCCGCCGTAGATCCCGCGCCACACGATGAACGGCTGTAGCGCGGACCAGGCGGGAATCGGGTAGCCCCGGCCGGCCGGGTCGAAGATCTCGAGCACGTTGCGCTGCGGCCCGACCACCGATCCCCAGCGCCGGGCCGCCGGAACGAACGGTTTCAACGATCCACCCGTCAATTCGGCCCGAATGTTGTGCGCCAGTAGGCCGTCCGCCCGGCTGCGCGCCGAGTTGCGCAGCGGATCGGTGGCGGCGACATCGCCGATCGCGAAGACCCCGGGGGCGTCGGGAACCCGCAGATAGTCGTCAACCGCGACGAAACCGCCGTCGTCCAGCACCTTGCCGGGCAGCCAGTCCGTGTTCGGCCGGACCCGCCCGATGGTCCAGAGCACGGCGTCCGCGGCGCTCGCGGGCTGGCCGGTGCTCCACTCGACCGGGCCGGTGGTGATCTCGTCGCAGCCGAATCCCTCGGGGACCCGCGCACGGTGGTGCGGGTGCAGGCCGACGCCGAGGCGCTCGAGCCGTCCGCGCAGGGTGCGCCAGACCCGGCGATGATGCTGCGGCAGTGCGTGTTCGCCGGGGAAGTACAGATCCACGCGCTTGCCCGGCCAGGCGGTCGCCGCGTTCAGCGCGCTACTGACCGCCGCCGCGCCGCCACCGAGCACCAGCACCGAGTCCGCGGCCGCGAGCCGTTCGTGCGCGGCGGTGATCCCGGCCTCGACCTCGTCGTCGGTCTGCAGGCCGGGTGTGCGCCAGAAGCCGTTACTCACCCCGGTCGAGATCACCAGCGCGTCGTACGACTCCGACCGCGCGGCTCCGGCGGAATCGGTGAGCTCGAGGCGGCGTGCGCCGAAATCCACGCCGGACACCGTCCCGTGCACGATCCGCACCCCGTCCAGCCGGCGGTAGCGGTCGAAGGACACCCGGTAGTCGCGCGCCCACTCGCGCGGGCGCGCCAGTCGCAGGCCGAGCTCCTGCCCGCTGACCAGGCCGGGCTTGCTCGAAATACCCACCACGTCCACATGTTTCGCGAGGTGGATCGCGGTGAGGAGGCCGGTGTCGCCCAGCCCGGCGATCACGACGCGCGGCCGGCTCACGCCGCCGTCCCCGATCGCGGTTCGGTCGTACCCATTCGCCGACCGTACTGCAACGCGTTCTAGTTCGTGGGGTTCTGCGTGTCACCGGCCCCGGAGCGGGAGGCCGCCCCGGGTCCCGGTCGCATCCGGGCCGAGCACTCCCCCGAACCGGGAGCCTTGCCGGTCAGCCGCTCACCGCGACCGAATCATCGTGCGCGGCTTCCTTTCCGGTGGACTCGGCCGCCAGCGGGCTCGGCCACCAGACGCGAGAGCCGATCAGCGCGAACAGGGCCGGAATGACCACCGTGCGGACCACGAAGGTGTCGAGCAGAATGCCGATGCCCACCACGATGCCGAGCTGGGTCAGCGTGATCAGCGGCAGTACACCCAGGACACAGAACACCGCGGCCAGGACCAGACCCGCGCTGGTGATGACCGCGCCGGTGGAGGACACCGCGCGCACCATGCCGTGCCGGGTGCCGTACTCGGGGGTCTCCTCGCGCGCCCGGGTGACCAGGAAGATCGTGTAGTCCACGCCCAGGGCGACCAGGAACAGGAACGCGAACAGCGGTACGGCGGTGTCCATGGCCGGGAATCCGAACAGGTGCACGCTCACCCAGCTGCCCAGGCCCAGCGCGGCCAGCGCGCCGAGCACGGTGACCGCGACCAGCAGCAGCGCCGCGGGCACCGCGCGCAGCAGACCGAGCAGCACCACGCAGACGACGAGCAGGATCAGCGGGATGATCACCATCCGATCGCGCGCGGCGGCATCGCTGGAATCCAGTGCGCGCGCGTCGTTTCCGCCCACCAGGGCATCGGCCCCGGGCACCGCTCCCACGCGATCGCGCAGGGCCTGCACGGTGTCGAAGGCGTCGTGCGAACCGGGTGCGCCGGAGATGAGCACGGTCCAGCGGGACCAGCCGGACTCCGATGTTCCGGTCGCGGCCGCGCGCACCACCCCGGGCGTCCCGGCGAGCAGTTCGCCGACCGCCGGTGCGGCCGAGGTCCGCGCGACGACCTGGGTCGGGTCGGCCGCACCGGACGGGAAATACTGTGCGAGGGTGTCGAATCCGCTGACCGACTCGGTGCGGGTGCGGAACTGCTCGGTCTGGGACAGGCCGACGTCGACGGTGAACAGTCCCAGGGTGCACACGCTCAGCAGCGCCAGGGTGGCCGCGGCGATGGGCACCGGCTTCGCCACCACCCGGGTCGCGACCCGATGCCAGATTCCCTCTTCGACACGGTCGCGGTCGTCGGGGCGCGGAACGTAGGGCCAGAAGACGTTTCGACCGCACAGCGCCAGCGCGGCGGGCAGGCCGAGCAGCACGAACAACAGGGCCACCAGCAGTCCGGTCGCGGCGAAGAGTCCGAGACTGCGGGTGCTGGGCACGGAGGCGAGCAGCAGGACCAGCAGAGCCAGGACCACGGTCAGATTGCTGGCCAGAATGGCAGGCCCGGCCCGGCGCACCGCGTGCCACAGCGCACGGCGGTGATCGGGCGTGCGGTGCAACTCGTCGCGATAGCGGGAGATGAGCAGCAGCGCGTAGTTGGTGCCCGCGCCGAAGACCAGCACGCTGGTGATGCCGGAGGTCGATCCGTCGAAGGAGAGCCCGGTCAGCTGGGACAGGCCCGTGCCCACGCTGACCACGACCCGGTCCGCCAGGCCGATGATCACCAGCGGGATCAGCCACAGCACCGGCGAGCGGTAGGTCAGGATCAGCAGTGCCGCAACGACTATGGCGGTGACCGCCAGCAGGGTGACGTCGGCGCCCGCGAAGGCGTCGGCGATGTCACCGGCGAACGCGGGCCCGCCGGTGATCTCGACCGTCAGGTCCGCGGGCAGATCCCGGCGCGCGGCCTCGCGGACCTCGGTGATGTGTTCGGTGAGCGCGGAGCCGTCGAGGGCGCCCGAGACGGGCACCTGCCCGATCGCGGCCTGCCCGCCTGGTGCGGTCTGCAGGGGGACCGCGGGGTCGGGGGTACCGCCCGCGGCCCGGGTGGCGCGCTCGACGACGGCGCGGGCCGCGGTGAGATCGGCCTCGGTCAGCGGCGCGTCATCGGTGCGGGTGACCACCGCGATGGCCACCGACCGGTCCGCGTCCGGGAACTGTTTCAGGATCTCGGTGATGCGCGCGGACTGCGCCGAATCGGGCACCGAGCGCGGGGCCTGCCCGGCGGCGTCGTTCTTGCCTATTCCGCCGATCAGCGCTCCGGCCAGCAGAAACAGGGCGACCAGCAGCAGCCACGACCTCCGGTGGCTGACCAGACTTGCGTACCGATTCCAGAAGCTCACCCGGAAAATCTTTCATGTATTTAATTATTAAGCAAATGAGAGATTAGCGGGCTAGGCTGTTGCGGTGATCGAGAACGACGGCGCCGACGCGGAGGCCACTCGGCAGCGCTTTGTGCTCGAAACCGAGATCGGCGCGGATCTGCGCGCCCTGACAGCGGTGTCCGAGCAGCTCGGGCACGTGTTCGCCCGGTCGAACAATCTGCGCGCCAATGACTTCCGCGCGCTGCTTCATATCGCCACCGCCGAGTTCGCCGGCCGCCCGCTCACCTCGGGGCAACTGGGCAAGCTCATGGGCATGTCCTCGGCCGCCATGACCTATCTCGTGGAGCGGATGATCGAATCCGGCCACCTGCGCCGCGCCACGGACCCAAACGATCGCCGGCGGGTCCTGCTCTACCACGACGCGCCCGGGCGGGCCGCCGCCGAGGACTTCTTCCTGCCCCTGGGCCATCGCAACCGCGCCGCCATGACCGAGTTCTCCGACGCCGAGTTGCACACCGCCCACCGCGTGCTCACCGCGATCACCGCGGCCCTGCACGAGCACCTCGACGAGGTCGGCGAGTAGCCGCCGCAGCGCCCGGCCACCGCGTCGCCGAGGTATCCGGACACGAAACAGCCCTCCGTCGCGCGATGACGGAGGGCTGCGGTGCGCGGGGAATCAGCTGGGAAGGTGCGTGATGATGTCCGCGGCAATGGCTTTCACCGCACCGACGGAGTCGTCGATGCTACCGAACCCCTTGAAGGTCAGAATCACCACGGCATTGCCCTTGCGGGCCGCGACGCGCGCATCCGACTGCGGGATCACCGCGTAGGCGTACGAGCCCGACATCAGATACGCCTTGTCGAACTGCGGCAGGGTGATCTCACCGATCTGCGGGTCGTGATGACTGGCTTCGAAACTGCGGACGGCGTCGTCATAGCTGTCGGTGAAGAGCTTCTCCGCGGCCGGGGTCAGGGTGAGCCCGAGTTCGATCTGGGTCGGCGGGCGCGTCGCGGATTCGACCGCCCAGGAGGGGGCATAGGTGCTGACCCCGTCCTTGTTGTTCATACCGCTGAACGCCTGCGAGGCGCAGCTGGCCCCGGGCACGTAGACGTCCAGCATCGCCTTGGTGACCAGTTCGCATTCCTTGTCGACCGCGAGGAAGGTCTTGCTGAGCACCGGGCTCTTGTCCGAATCCGAACTCGTGCCGGTTGCCACCGCGACGCCGACGCCGATGACCACCAAGGCCAGCGCGGCGACCCCGGCGATCCACGGCCCGCGCGAGGAGGAGGGCGCGGGTGCGGCGGGTACGCGACGACCGACGGTGGTCTTCTTGTTCTGGATATCGGGTTCGGTTGATCCCCCGGTGAGCGTCATCGTGTACTGCCCTATTCCTCTGTCGATCTCGATGTCGACTGAAGATAACAGACGCGCAGTTCCGGGGCTGCGGCCGAATCCGCCGAATTGCGTTGGCTCACAGCGCTAATTGATGGCGATGGGTTAACCGTGAGCAGCCGCGGATATCCCCGTCGCGCGCAATGTCCACCACGGCAATATATTCCGGTCCCAGGTGCGGACACACGAGCGCTCCGGCCCCGGCTTGGGGGGGGTGGGCGGGGGGGGGGCTAAGCGTGGGTGTTGGGGGGGTTGGGGGGCCGGTCAACCGGAGAGGAGGGGCACGCGGGGGGGGCGGGGGGCAC
>NZ_JBEXUS010000017.1:0-109100 GCF_040614455.1 Nocardia sp. NPDC005978 | reverse complement strand
CCGAGGCCCGCGCACCCGCCGCGCCCGTCAGAGCCGCCGCGTCCGGTGGCCCCGCCGATGCCGTCCGAGCCGCCGCGCCCTATCGGTCCACCCATGCCCAACCACCCGCCGATGCCGTCGGAGCCGCCGAGGCCCGCGTTTCCGCCGATGCCCGTGGAACCGCCACGCTCGCCGGACTCTGCGATCCCGGCTCAGCTCGAACAGCCTGATCCCGCAACTACTCCGGATCATTCGGCTGCTCCCGACACGGGCGAACAACTGCCCCCGGCAACGGGTCCGTCGAGTTCGGACGAGGCACTCAGCCCCAAACCTCCGACGCGCTCGGATGATTCGACGACCCCGCCGATCTCCGAGACCTCCCATCTCGCAACGGAACCGGCCCCGAGCGCGGAACGGCCAGTCGCCGAACCCATTCCGTCGCCGGATGCTTCGGCCGAGCAGCTTCCGCCGCCGAGCGTCGACGCTTCCGCGCCTACTGATCGGGAATCGGCGATGTTGCCGGGACCGGAACAACCGGTAGCCGACCCCGCCGATGCCGGCAGAAGTCCGGGCGGGCCGGTCGTTCTGGGCACCGACGCCGCCGACGTATCGTCCGGCACCGATCGGAATGTCGATGCCCCTGATGAATCAGGACCTGCGGGGAGAAGCGCTGACGATCCGCACGGATCGGCAGATTCCGACCGAGATCGCAGTGAGGGGATCGACGAGGATCCGGATGTGCCCGAAGCAGCGGGTCCGGACACCGGGGATCGCGATGCCGGGGACCGGTCCGGACGCATCGATCGCGCTGACGACGGTGCCGATGCCGACGACACGGCCGGTGACGCCGACTCTGGCGACAGGAACTCCGACGATCCCGATTCCGGCGATCAGGATGGTTCCGACGCGGGCGACGATCGGCCGGATCGTGCGAACCGGCGCTCCCACCTGCCCCGCGTCCCGCACGACGAGGAGTTCGAGTTCCCGGAATATGCGCCGGAGCCCCCTCGCGACCTCTACCCGTGGACGCTGCCCCCGGAGGATTCGACCGACAATCCTCCACAGCCACAGCCACAGCCACAGCCACAGCCACAGCCACAGCCACAGAAGCCGCCGTACGTACCCGACCAGGTGCCAGGCGTCCCACCGTCGCAGCCCCAGCGCCCTCCCTATGTACCGGGCGAGGTCCCGGGTACTCCGGAGCCTCAGCCACAACGGCCGCCGTATGTCCCCGGTGAGGTCCCAGGCATTCCCCAGCCGCAGCAGCCGCCCCAAAACCCAGGCGGGTTCCCGAATGTTCCGGGTGCCCAGCCCGGACAGTCGCCTCAGCTGCCGGGCGGTTTCCCCGGCGTCCCGGGCGCGCAGCCGGGCCAGTTGCCGGACGGCACCGACGGCTTCCCCGCGATCCCGCAGCCCGAGCGACCGCCCTACGTCCCGGGGCAGGTCCCCGGTCTGGCGCAGTCAGGATGGAACAGCGAGTCCGGCTGGAACAACCAGCCGAGCTGGTCGGGGGGCTCGGGCACCCTGCCGGAGAATCCCTGGCAGCAAGACTTTTCGCAGTCGCCGACCGACTCGGACGCGAACGGACCGCCCCGCAACCCGGGTGAATCCGCACCCGGTGCAGCCGAATTCGACTGGGGGCAGTTCGGGGACCCGAATGTCCAGGCGCCCAACGGACACGACCCCGCTCACGATCAATTCGGTGCACCTGGCGGCCGGCCTATCGGCGGACCGGATGCGGCCCAGGACCCGTACGGGCAGGCCCCCGGTGGTCCGGCGCAACCCTTCGGCGGGCACCCGGGCGCAACCGGCGACGGCACGAACCACGTTGCCGGACAGCCCGTCACGAACGGCGACGCGCCCGCCCGCTACGAACCCGGCGGATCGGGCCAAGCCCCCGCGCAGTCCCAGCCCGGCGCTGGAATGCCCATGGGCGGCGCCCCGATGATGGGCCAGCCACCCGCGCCCTCCACCGCACCCGCCCGTGCGGCACAGCGCTTCCCGCGCGCCACCGCACCGAGCGCGGGCAACGGCGAACTCCTGCTCCGCGCCCACGCAGGCTTCGGCGAGTTCGCCGTTCTCGACCCCGGCACCGGCGCCCTGCGCGGCGTGGCAGGTGCGGGCAGCGCGGTCGCCGGGCTGTACGCGGACCTGTCCGGAATGCAGGTCCTGTTCTATCGCGACCCGCAGGCCGGTCTCATGCTGCGCGTCGCCGACCAGGCCATCGCCCTCGACCGCGTCGGCGGTGAGGCGGTGTGGGAACGCGGGCAGGGTTTCCACCGGCTGCTGGTGCACGCCGCCGGGAATCCGGTGTGTGACCTGAAGTACGCCCCGCTGTCGCCCGACGCCGACCTCGGCCTCCTGATCAGGGATGTCCTCGCTGATCCGGCGCGCAGAGCGGGGATTTTCGGATGATTCGCTCGACCTGAGTTGGCCGGTTATTGGTGTTCCGGCAACCACACGGTCGGCTCGGATATGTGATGCTGACAGTTGATTCGATAGCGAAGGAGACGAACGTGCGCAGTGCCCGCCCCAGCGAGGAGCAGTTGCGGCGCAACTTCGACTCCGTGCTCAGCGAGGTGTCGGCCGGGCGCGGGGTGCGTACCGAGACCGGGCTCGACGAGCAGACCGAGAACGCGCTCTGGGCCATCGCCCGGGCCGCGCCGAACATCGCGCCCGAACTCGTCGACGCCGCCCGCGCCGCGTTCGCCGGCCAGCTGGACGGCAGCAACGCCGTCGCCCGGCGCGCGGAGTTCGATCGCAAACTCGCCGAGCGCGCGGCCCGCAATCAGCGCTGACCGCCGCGCCTTCCCCGCAGCTCGGGATGCCCGCCGTCTCGAAGTGCCCGCCCAGGAGACGACTACGTGACGATGTCCTACGAACCCGCCGAAGCCCGCGCGACGCGGCAGCAGTCCACCGACGCGGCACCGGATTTCACCGAGTTCAGCGCGCCGGCCACGGCCGCGAATCACGCTGATCACAGCGCCGCAACGGATCTCGGCGAGTCAGCGAATCTGGACCGGGGCTTCTCCGTTCCGGACTCGTCCGCCGAACCGCCTGCGCCGTCGGTGCACACTCCCGCGGAACCTCGGATCTCCGCGGATTCCGAATCGCTCAGCTCCGCAGCGGATTCCGAGTCCGCGGATCACCCCGGCACAGCGTCGTCGAACTCCGATCCCGAATCCTCCAGCACCCCGGCCGATCCCACTCCCGACATCGGCTTCAGCCTCACCCCGCCGGAGCCCGAGCCCGAACCCGACCTCGCCGAACGCGCCCGCAGGCTCGCCCACCGCATCGCACAGGACCTCATCGCCGAGGCCCCGACGGGCTGGGACACCCTCACCGCCGCCTTCGCGGTCACCGTGGCGGGCCAGGTCTCCAGGGTCGTCTTCGCCGACACCCAGCAGCGCCAGGCCCAGATCCTGCCCTCACCACAGGCTTTGGCCATGGTCGAGGCCCATCGCGGTGTGGCGGCCCAACTCGGTGATCCCTGGTGGCGCCTGGAGCTGGTGCTCACCGCCGCCGGCGAACTCACCGTCGACCACGACTACGGCGACGAGCCGTTCCCGGACGACCAACTCTTCGCTCCCCAAGCGTATTTGGCCGACCTGGAGGCCTACCCGCGCGCCGAGCTGCCGACGTGGCTCGCCGCCTACCTGCGCCACGGCAATCGCCAGTCGCGCCCGCCGCGCGACGCAGCCGAAATGTCGCGCGTGGACGCCACCACCGGTGCGCGGCCGATCCGTTCGCGAGACGACTTCCCGGATTTCCCCCTGCTCTGGGCGCGCTGGGCCGCCATCGCGGCCGCCTTCGTTGCGGTCGGCTCCGAGCGCGGTCCCCGAGTCCTGCCCTCCTTCGCCTGGTTCGAGGGCTCCCGCCGTTCCGGCGCTTCGCTCTACCAACTCCCCGGCGGCCGCGCGGTGCTGTCGGGTGGCGTGTGGAACGCGCCGCAGTTGCACGCCGCCTACAACGGCCATTCCGCGCTCCCGCGGCTGTACGACGGCGCACCGGAGTGGGTTGCCAATCCCGTCTTGAACACTCGGGCCGGAGCCGGCCTGCTTTCGTTCTGCTACTGGTGGGATCAAGACAGCTGGTATCGCGGGGAGTCGCCCGCGGCAAGGGAACTCGCGGCGGCGGTACCGGGAATCTGGACTTCGGATACCGCCGCAACCGTTGTCGCCGGCCTGATCTCCGAATCACCGACGCCCGAACAGCGCGCTGCCGCCGCCGCTCTCGTCGAGGCCGCCGAACAACAACGGATCACGCGCGAGCTGCTGATCGAAACTTTCGGCAACACAGCTGATCTGGATTCAGCGAACTATCAGCTGTTGCTCGCGGGCGTGGTGCGGTAGAGGTCTCGGCGCGGGGGACCTATCTTGAGGCATTGGTGAGTTAGGAGCGGATGACGTGGGCGAGTGGGACGACCTTTCCAAGCGGGCGCACGAGGGCGGGCTGAAACTGGTCGAGGGCGCAGCCAAGAAGGCAGCCGACGCCGCCGCGGACTGCGTGTATTCGCTGGAGCGCGCGAAGATCTGGGTAATCCTGGTCGATGAACACAAGGGTTTCAGCGACAACGCTCATCTCCCGTCGGCCATCCGACTGGCAGGCCGGTTCGATACCCAGGGCGGACGTCTCGCCGATGTCCTGACCAAATACATCGAACTGGTGAACGCCATGGGCGACACCATTGTCACGGCGGGCAAACTCTACGACGCGCAGAAGGAAGAGTCCGTCGCAGCCTTCAAGGCCCTGCAGGACGGCGCCGCCAAGCGCGACAAGAAGGATGCTCCGCCCATTGTCTTCAACGGCGCCACCGCGATTCCTTCCTGGAACGACGACAACGCGACCAAGGCGATCGACAACAGCAAGAACGGCTTCGAATCGGTCCGGAAAGTGCCCAAGAGCGACAACGACCACTACACCGACGCCATCGGCTGCGAGGATCCGGGCAACAAGAGCGGCCCGTGGTTCGTGTCGGTGGGCAACGGCATCAACGCCCAGGTCATCGCCGACCGCGCCAGCGACTGGAAGTGGTTGGCCGACTGCATAGATCAGGACTTCGACACGCTGAATACTCAGTTGCAGGCCATGGAGACGAACAAGCAGTGGACCGGCGACGGTGCGATCGGCGCCATCCGCGCGGCCGATCGCTTCAAGCTCCAGGCCACCGAGCTGACCACGGACCTGCGGTTGATCGGCAAGAACCTGCTGTACATCTCGGGCTGGCTGGCGAACACGAAGAACGCCATGCCCACCGTATGGGACGACGATTGGTCGAACACCCCCGCGGAGCGGACCAAGCTCAACGCGGCGATCGCCGGCTTCACCAACTGGTACACCCCGGGAATGGCGCAGGCCAGCACCGCGATTCCGCGTCTGGGCTTCCCGACCGTGCCGGACACCGCGCTGACCGGCCCGACGACGACCACCACCACCTCGCCGACGACCACCGGAGGCCCGGGTCCCAAGACGCAGAACGTCCTGAGTGATTCCTCGGCCACGTGGCCCCAGACGAAAAACCCCGACGGCAAGAATCCGGACAGCAAGAATCCGGATGCGAAGAGCCCCGATTCGAATCAGCCTCCCGGTAGCCAGAATTCGAACCAGGAGAACCCCGGTCAGAACGGCAACCAGAACGGCAGCCAGAACGGCGATCAGAGCGGGTCGGGCGATCAGAACGGCTCCTCGAGCCAGGATGGCCTGTCGCAGTTGACGAGTGCGCTGGAGCAGGGCACGAAGGGGCTGGAGTCGCTCACCGCCCAGGAGACCACGCAGGACCCCGCTACCCTCGCCGGCCTGCCCGGTCTCAACACCCTGCTGAACGACCTGAAGGGCGGTGGCGGAGGCGGCGGTGGCGGAGGCGGCGGCCCGGCCACAGCTCCGGCGCGCGATGTCACCCAGACCAAGCTCTTCCCGCGCGCCGCCGTCGCAACCCCCACCGCCGAAACGACTTCCAGCGCGGTGCGAGCCGGAATCGCGGGCGGTGCCATGGCGGGCGGCATGGGCGGTATGCCGATGGGCGGCATGGGTGGCGCGCAGGGCGCCGGCGGCCAGGGCAAGGATCACAAGCGGCCGGACTATCTGGACAACTCCGAGCATCTCGAAAACGCCATCGGCGCACCGCCGGTCGTGGCCAAGCCGGTGGTCGAGGGCTGATTCGGTGGATCGAACCTGGACCTTCAGCGATATCGAGTTCGTTGCCCTCTGGGCGGATCTGGGCGAGGAATTCCTGCCGGATCCGCTCATGTTCACCAGCCGCACCGAGTGGTGGGACGATCACCTGGCCAACCTCGCACGCGCCCGAGAATCACTGCGCGACCGCGAATCCGAGCTGGAGGACCTGCCCGAACTGACCTACGCCCTGCGCAACCCGGATCTGCTCGTGCGAGTGCACGGCTGGGACCCGCGCGATATCGAGTCCGGCGCGGCCAGCGTGCGCGCACTGGGTGTGCTGCGCGGCGAACTCGGCTACCTGCTCACCCAGCTGCCCGGCGAAACCTACCGGCACAGTGGCGGATTCACCGCGAAGGAGTTTCCGGCCGCTCGCCTGGCCGAGGAGCTGGTGGTCCTGCTGCCGGACACCGCGGCCAGTCGCGGCCGCGACATCGTGCTCGCCCGGCCCGAACACGTCGAGCTGTTCGATTACGCCTTCGGTATGTCCCCGGCGCACGAAACCCTGGAGGGCGGGGTGATCGACCGGGCCGCGGACTTCCTCGCCGCGCCGGCGACCAGCCGCGGCACCATGGAAGTGGTGCAGGGACATTCGCGCTTCGGCCCGCGCGGCATCACTCGCCACCAGCTCGAATGGCGCGACGTGGTCGACGATGGCCGCTACGTCATCACCGGATACCCGTCCGTCGCCGCGCCCGCCGACCGCAGGCGCATGGTCTCGACCCTGCAATCCCATATCGCCGAAGTCGTCCTGGCCATGGCGGACGAATGAGCACAGCACAGGAGGATTCACGGTGACGATCGAGGACACCTTCCCGACGCACTTCACCATGTCCTCACGGACGGGTTCGGTCGTGGTGACCACCACCGAGCAGGGGTTGCCGGTCGGCCTCGAGGTCGAGCGCGACCAATTGCGCGGCGACCCCGATCAATTGGCCGGTGAGATCCTGCGCCTGTGCGCGCAGTCCGCCGCTCGTGCCGGTCTGGAGCGCCGCGCGCAACTGCAGGCCGCCGGCCTGGCCCCGGAGATGCTGGCGCTGTCCGGGCTGCCCACGATCGAGGAGGTGACCAGGCAGGAGTACGTCGAAGAACAGGAGTACGACACCGAGCCCGACAGCTGGCTGCGACCCATCTGACGGAATGAAAACCGCTGTACCGCAGTTTGATTACATGAACAGCGGGGCACTCGTACGGCACCTGATGTTCACCGCACCACCCCAGGAATTGGGGCATCGCTCGCTATGCCGGGTGAATCCTCGCTCTGTATAGTTCAAATCGAATTGATCTTCCTGATGGGGGACCTATGACCAACCTCGTTGCCACGCCCGACGCGATTCGCGGTTACGGGGACGCCTCGGCCGCCATGGCCTCGGCCGTCGCCGGCGCGGCCACCGTGGACCAGGCCGCCCTGCTCGCCTCGGTGATCCCGGTGTTCGGTCTCATCGGCCAGGAGTTCCTGCTGAGTTTCGTGGGCGCACAGGGCAATCACTATTCGTCCACCGCTGAACTCGCCGCCGTCTTCGCCGGCACCGCGGTCACCGCGCACGAGGCCGCGGCCTCGTACGAGACGGTCGAGGATCACTCCAGCGTCGACTTCCTCTCGCTGTCACACGACCTATGACCACGCCGGCGGCCTCGGGTTCGGTCGAGTCGGGCGCACCCGGCGCGATGGCGGGGGCGCAGTCGCAAGTGCTGTCCGGCACCGCGCTCGGCGCGAACCTGGACCTCCCGATCAACGACATCCTGAGTGGTCTGGGCCTGCCGAACCTGCCGCAATTGCCCGCGGCCCCCATAGCTTTCGAGCTGCCGCCGCTGCCCACCCTGGATCTGTCGGTGCTGACCAGGCCGCTCACCGATCTGGCGTCGTCCTTCGGCACCGGCCAACTCGGCCAGGGCCTGAACGTGGATCCCACCGCGGTGCTGGACGGGATCTCCAGCGCGCTGCAGACCGCGATGTCGCTGGCGTCCACCGTCGCCCAGCTCGCCAGTTCCTGGCAGGGCTCCGGAGCAGCCGGTGCGACCGACAAAGCCGCTGCCGCGCAGACGAATACGACCGAGCTGGCGGGCCAGAACGTGCAGCAGAAGACGATTCTGGTGAACGCCTCGACCACGGTGGCCACCGGCGCGGCCTCCATCTCGGCCATCATCGCCAAGTTCCTCGCCGCGGTGACCGCCTCGGCCCCCTTCCTGGTGACCCCGCCCGGACAGGTCTTCCTGCTGTCCATGGCGACCGAGTCCGCCGCCGAGGCATCCGCGGTGGTCGCCAAGACCAAGGCCGAACTGACCGTGCAGAGCGCGCAGATGACGACCGCGGGGGAGAAGGTCAAGGTCACCGAGGCCCCCGGCGGTGTGGACGCGCTGTCGCAGGTCACCCAGCTGCTCAGCCTGATCTCGCCGCTGGCGAGCGTGGCGACCACCGGCGCGGAAACAGTGCAGAAGCTCCAGGACATCGCGCAGCCGGTCGTGATCACCGAGGATGCCGCACCCGTCGCCGACCCGATCGACAGCGCCGCGGCCCTCGGCGGGGGAGGCGGCGGAATGCCGATCGGCGCGCTCGTCGGCTCCACCGCCCCGGTGGCGCAGTCCCTGACCCCGCGCACCGCCGCGGCCCCGCCGGTGGCCCCCGGCGTCGCCGCCGACGCGCCCGCCGTGGCACGGGTCGCCGGCCCGGGCGGCACGGGCATGATGCCGCCGATGGGCATGATGGGCGCCGGTATGGGCGGACGTGCCGGCCTGGACGAGTCCGAAGGCGGCGACGACGTGCGCACGCAGATGGTGACCAGCGAGCACGGTGACGACGTCGTGGGCGAGCTGGGCAACACCGGCGTGGCTGTGGTCGGCGCGGCGGGGTCGACGAGCACGCGCGCCGTGCAGTCCTGAGGGTTTCGGTCGGCTCGTCCGGCTGTCCGTGCTTCGGGTGATGCGCGCGCCGGGACAGGCAGCAGCGTGCGGGCGGCCGCTGACAAGAATGCGCTTGCCGACCTGGGTATGCTCCTGACCTGGTAGGGATTGTTGGGAGGGGAGCCCAAATGGTTAAGCTCGGGGTGGGTCAGTCATTCGCGGAATTCACGCTCGACGGCGTGCTCGGCCGCGGCGGTACGGGTTTGGTCTATCTGGCCAGACACCCGCGCATGCCGGGCCAGGTGGCCTTGAAACTGCTGGCGAACGAGGTGTCCGCCGACCCCCGGCTACGGTCGAGATTCGAGCAGGAGGCCAATGCCATTGCCCGGCTGAATCATCCGGGAATAGTCGGCCTGCACGACCGCGGCATGCACAACGATCAGCTGTGGATCGCGATGCAATACATCCGAGGCACCGACGCGGCCCAGCTGATGCCGCAGGAGGTCTCGCCCCACCGTGCGGTCCGGATCATCACCGAAACCGCTGCGGCCCTGGACTTCGCACACAGCCGCGGCGTGCTGCACCGCGATGTGAAACCCGCGAACATCCTCCTCGCGACACCGGAACCCGGTCACGAGGAACGCGCGGTACTCACCGATTTCGGCATCGCGCGCCTGGTCGACTCGAACCTGCAACTCACCTCGACCGGAACCTTCACCGCCACCATGGCTTTCGCTTCGCCCGAGCAGTTGACCGGCGCGCCGGTAGACCACCGCGCGGACCAATACGCCCTGGGCTGCACACTTTTCACCCTGCTGACCGGACGCCCGCCGTTCGTGTCGGAGAACCCGGGCGAGGTGGCGGCGGGCCACCTGAACCGGTCGATGCCCCGACTGAGCGTCTTTCGCCGCGATACGCCCCCGCAGCTCGATCGCGTTCTCGCCCGCGCCACAGCCAAACGGCGCGAGGATCGCTATCCCACGTGCACGGAGTTCGCCGTCGCGGCCGCGGAGGCGCTCGCTGGGCAGGCTGCCGCTCGGGAGCCTCACCCTCTTGCGGAACAGGTCGGGACTCGGGCAGGGGGCGCTGCTCCGAGTCCGGGCGCTGCTCCCACGGGAGCGGCAGTTCCCGGCCGGGACTCTGCTCCGACGGGGGAGGCCACGCCGGGTCGCGGCCCGGCTCCTGCCGGCGATGTCCGCTCAGCGTCTCGAGATGCTGTGCGGCAGGGGTTTTCATACGCCTCACCGTCCGCCCAACACTCTGCCGATCACCGGGGAGCGGACGCTACCTCGCAGCAGGGGACCATTCTCGGCAAGTTGACCGGTGGCCTGCTCCTCGCCGGCGCGATGCTCGGCATCGGCGCGTCGATCCTGCCGATCGTCAGCGTCTGGCTCCCTCCCTTCGGCCTGCAACGCTGGTACGCCTGGCAGGTCGAAACCGAGAGCATGTCCGGCCGCACCGGCTCGGCGACCCACCTGTTGGCTGTGGCCTTCGTGATGTCGATCGTGCTGGCTGGCGCCTCGGGTGTTCTCCTGCTCCGCAACACTTCCCGCGCCTGGGTCCGGCCATTCGCCGCGCTCGCCGCGGGCCTGAACTTCGGCGTGAACCTGGCCGCGATCATCGACATGGCCGAGTACCAATCCCAGGCATACACGGATTTCGTGCTCGGCGCGGGCGGCTGGTTCCTGGTCGGCGCGGCAACGCTGGCCCTGGCCGCCCTGGCCCTCTCACTGGCCGAAGCGGCGCTCTCCACCCCCCAACCCTCGCCCGCGTCGCCCGCCGGTCGATCGAACCGAACCACCGGCGCGCTCCTCACCGCCGCGGCCCTGCTGACGGCCGTCACCCCGTTCCTCGGCCGCGAGAACCGAGGCGACGCAGGCTACTTCGCCTTCTTCGGCGTAGCCCCCCACACGTTGTTCCAAAGCCCGGACATCGCCCTGCTCCTCGTGGCCCTCCCCGCCGCCGCGATAGGCATCCTGCTCACGGTCACCCCGGGCCCCGCCCATCGCCACGGCATGCTCCTGTCGACCGGAGCACTGATCGGCGTGACGGCCACGGCGGTCCTGGAGGCGTCCTCCGAACTAGTCGGCAGCTGGCGGTTTATTGAGGTGTTCGTGCTCGGCGAATGGCTGCTGACGGCCGCGACGCTGCTGGCCTCGCTCGCCGTGGTGGCGAGTTCATCGAAGAAGCCGAACGTCGCGAAGCGATAGTCGCCGACCCGGATTATCCCCGCGAATCATGTTGTTCGCGTGCAGATCCCCTGCGTCAGCCGATTCTGCGACCAACTGCGGAACGCCGTGCAATTCGCGTGGTGTACCAGCATGCCCCCAACGGTCGCTGCCCGTCATCCCGGGTCGCGAGCGACCCATGACATGGCTCTTCCTCGGTCCGCCCGTCACCGGCACGTTAGCGTTCGATGTCTCGGGTGAGAGGGAAGGGGTTCATGTTCTCGTCGAAGCCGGGGACATCGCGCATCCTGTCCCTGAAGCTGTTGGAGCCGACTTCGTCACCGTCGTCCGGCTGATCCCGGGACAGCATGTCGAGCTCCACGCGGTCCTCCGGCGTCAGTGCGGCGTTCTCGGCCTCGGATTCGACTCGGATCCGGGCGAACACGTCGGGGTCCCAGCCCGGTGGCGTCCGCCGCGAATTCTTCGATCGCTCTTCACCTTCGGCGAGGCGGCGATCGAGTTTCGCTCGCCGGCGCTCGGCATTGCTGCCGTCCAGCTGACTGGCGAAGGCGCGGCGGGCATGTGCGACCAACTCTTCGGTGACGTCCGGGTGGGCGCGAAAGATCGCACGCAGGGCGTTCTTGGTGTCGTCGTCGAGCCCGGTCGAACTCGGAACGCCGCGTCCAGCCAGCACACCGGTCAGCACCTGCTCGAAGTTCTCTTCGAGCTCTTCCCTGTCGGGATAACCGTGCCGCATGTTCGCTCACCTTCGTAGTGGGCCGGACCTATTCGAGGTCGGCCGAGGCCGAATCATCCACCGGGGCGGGCGATATTCCGAGAAACAGGGCGTCCAGAGCGGCTGGCCAGCGCCCGAAAGAGGCAAGCCAGTCGGCGACCAGACAGAGATCGCCCGACTCGGATATACCGAGAAAGAAACGGCCGGAATCCAGTTCACCGACCGGGGTGATCGGCTCGCCGACAACAGCGGCCCATTCCGAGAATCTGTCATCCTCACCAGCTGCCAGCAGGGGATCCAGTTCGAACGGCACTCGGGCCGTGGTTATCCCCGGTCCCGATAGCTCGATCTCGAGCCCGCCGAACCTCGACAGAAAATTCTCGGCGGCTGCGGTCCACCGAAATCCACCTCGTTCCAGCTCGTTTCTCCACTCGGTGGTATCGACCCGTCTTCCCGGATCCCAGCCTGCGAGGCGAAGGCCACGATCGGTTTCGGCGGAAAACTGTGACACTTCCATACCCCCGGTCTCTGCCTCCGATCGCGTCTGGCAATCCGGTGACATCGCGGACGAAATCTCATTCCTCCCGAGGTGGGGGAAGCGGTATCCCGTAGTGGGCGCGGAGTTCGCCAGGTGCGATCGTGTTCTCGGAGCTCACAGGACCGAATCCTTTGTTGAACTTCGGGTTGTCGTCGAGAGTCCGATCCTCGGGCGGCAGCGCGTCGCGAGCCCGCACGTCCTCGGCGACCTGCCGGTCGATCGCGTGCAGCTCCTCGACAGTGATGCCCATCCGGGCAGCGGTCCGCTCGTCCCGGGTGCGTTCGGCATCGGGAACCGCAGGTTCCAGCCAGGGCGGCAAGCTCATCGAATCCTCCTACGGCAGATCAGAAGTAGGCCTCGATCGCGGCATCCGCGATCTCGTGGGTGAGGGTGAAGGCCGCCGGGCGATAGTCGAGCGATCGCACCCGCCGCAGGAACTCCTCGGGGATCTCCATCGGGTACTCGCGCAGATAGTGCACCGAGTCGAGGCGCCAGACCCACTCACCGTCGGTGACGAGGGACGGGCCCGCGTGGACGGAGCGATTGCCGTCGATGAGGTCGGGAGACGGTCCCATGACATCGAAGACGACTGTCGCCGAATCCATATAGCGGACAACGAGATCGCGGTCGTCGATGACTTCCGTGGTTTGTGAATCGCGCAACGAGGGCAGCTCCTCGCGCACTTTGCTGTACATCTCGCGGTAGATCCCGACGGGCTTCAGTGACCGGCGTGCATCCGATCCCGCGGCGATCCCCTGCGTGAGCCGCTTCTGCAACCACGTACGGAACGCCGTGTAATTGGCCCTGTGCACGAGGAACACGGTGTGCTCGCCCGGGGTCATGCGGCCGATGTCGTCCAACCCGACACCGGTCCGCCCGAAACGCAGGAACGGCAACATCATCGCCTGCGCCAAGGCCAGTGCGTCGTGCTGCATCGTCCCGGGGTGGAAGTGCGCGAACCACTGATCCATGTGCGCGCGAATCAGCGTCCACGGCCCCCCGGCTCCCGCCAGCAACTCGTACTCCGGTGACCCGGTGCTGATCTCGTTCTCGGCGTGGAACGTCACATCGGAAGGAACGATCCACATCCGCGGTCCGGCGGCCAAAACCGTGCGCGCGGCAGCGACATCGAGCCGGATGTTGTGCTCGGCGCGGTCATCGTGCCGGTATTGCAAGCCCCCGCCCATCTGGGTAACCACGAGGCGCGGAAGAGATTCGGGAATCTCGGTCAGGACGGTCGCGAGGTTCGACAGCGGCCCGATGCCCAGCCAGCGCACCTTGCCGTCGGCCCGGTCGAGCACTCCGCGCACCGCGCCGATCACATCCCGCGGCTGCTCAGGAATATCGCTCGGTATGAGTCCGTCCGCAGCCCAATACTTTTCGTTGCCGAGGTCGATTCCCGCGACAACCGGAACCTCGGGCCGGCCCAATGCATCCAGCAGGTGCCGGGCGAATCGCGCACGCCGATCGCCATGTTCGTCGCTGGTGATCACCAGCGCCAACTCGGGCAGCCCTGCAGCGACCGCGAGGGCCACCGCATCGTCCGGGTCGCCACCGATGTCGGTATCGACGATCAAGGGCATCGTCGACGGTGGCGGCAACAGGTCGGGGTTGGCGGCCAGCCGGTCGGCGGTGCCGGTCAACCCGATGCTACGGGCCTGCTCCACCAATGCATCTCGAAGCTCGTTCGTCGACAGCTCCGGGTTCTCGGGGGCCGTCATCAGGCGTCTTCCAATCGCTTCGGGATGTACTCCGGGATGTACTGCCGGAAGAACTCGGTGACATCCGCGGGAATCGGCAGCTGCGCCGAGAGCGCGTAACCCAGCACGAAGCCGAAGGCGTTCTTCCCGCTGCTGAGGTACCGATACTCGGGTTCGCCGGTCTCGATCATGTCCCGGTACAGATCCTCGATCTCGAGGAACTCCAGCAACTGCGGCAGCGCCCATTTCGCGATGCCGGCGGGCGGTGTCTTCGGCAGCACGGCCTTACCGCCACCGGCGTCGCCGCGCACCGCCGCACCCCGGCTCAGCGACTCCGCGTCCCGTGCGTCGAGGATATGGAACGGCCCCGCGTACTCGATGAACGCCCAGCGGTCGAACCGCGGGTTCTCGTAGATCTCGCCGCTGGGCAGTTCGGCGATTCGCTCGGTGAAGCCCAATCCCACGCGGTTGAACTCGTGCTCCAGTCCGTCGGCGCCGCGAACGGTCAGCAGTGTGTCGTTGGTCGTGATCCAGTCGGCGAAAGCCCTGCGGACCTCGCTCCGCCGGTCGAAGGCGCGCAGGCAGTTCAGATGGTAGTAGGCCCCGCTGAAGAACGTCCGCTCGTCATCCCAGGTTGCCAGCACCTGGTGATAGGGCTGGATCGACGTCGCCCACCCCTCGACCTCCAGCACGAATCGACCACAGAAGTGGCAGTGATCGTCCTTGTGGAACACCACTCTCATCCTCTCCTCACTGTGCGGCGAACCTCGGGGTCCCGGCCGGCCGGTGTCGCGCTCGCCATCACATGTACAAACCCTTCGCCCGCAGGATCTCCACGACCCGTTTGTTGTGCTCGGCTCGGCGCTCTCGCTCCCGTTGCGCCTGTTCGGGGTCATCGAAATGCTGTCGAACCAGAATGAGATTCTCCAGCGGAGTGATCGAACCGTCCTCGCGAATCCGGCAGTGCGAGGACGTTTCTCCGCCGTTGCCCTCTTTGTAGAAGTCGAGGTGGTAGCCGGCCTCGTCGTGCTCGGCACGGATGCGGATCCGCTCCCGCGATGAGCCTTCCGGCGCGGTCAAACCGATTCGGGTCCCGAGCGGCAGCGGGTCCGGAAGCGCGGAGAGATGACTGGTGACCGGGGTCAGCGCAGCTACGAAGGTGTCTCGCACCTGATTGGGCACCACGTGTTCCGACGTCATGTGCGTCTCCTGCGATTCCTGGTCGGTTGTCATGGCGTTGTCGTGTCTCGGAACTCATCCACCGGTGATGATCCGCACCGCAGCGCTTTTCGTCTCCTCGCCGACCGTGCTGATCTCGAAGCTCCGATTCACGATGTGCGTGACCAACTCCGGATGAGGAGCCAGCCCGTGTTTGCGGAGGTAGTGGGCAACCACCCCGCCCCAGATCCAGACTCCGTCCGTGTGAAACGTCAGTGGCACATCTATGTCCGCCGGTGCGTATTCATCTTCTCCGAAGCTGCGGGCCGCCAGTACCAGGGGAGCCGACTCGAGGTAGTGAAGCAGGTCGTCGAGGACCTCGGGCGCAACCGGGGGGCGGTGGGCGAACGGCCGTCCGTGTTCGTCGCGTCCGTCATAGACCGGAGTCAATCGCATTGTCGATCCTTCATTCACGATCGGGCTCGGCTGACCTTTTCACGCAGCCATCCCGGTGTGTGCTCGCTATCCCCGGGAAAATGCTCGAAATCCAGCGCGCAATCTGCCAAACGCATGAAACTCCTACCTACATATCCCATTGCCGACCATCACCGCCAGTTCAACAGTGGAGGTATACCGTAAGCTCCGCGCTCATCGTACAACTGGCTACGCGCCATTCAGCCCCTGGCGGAACCACTCCGGCATGCTGTGATCCGATCGTGGGAACCACTCGTTCTCGGTTTCGAAATGCTCGGCGCTCGGTGCCGTCGAGAAGCCCGGCAGTTGGTCTCGGTTGTACTGAATAGTGAAGCGGCCCGGCGGATCCAAGATGTACTCGAACTCGATCCACGAACCGAGGCCTTCGTCATACATCCCTTTCCTGAGCTGCTGAAACTTCCGCCAGACCTCTGGCGGGAACGACCAGGATTGCACCGACCCGTCTGGCATTCGCACCCCGGTGTCGGATTCCGCATGCATCCCAATCATGCGGGCGCGTACTACAAGTCGAGTCCATCCCATCGGCAGCGTGGGCAGCACCTCGCTTGTGATCTCAGAGAGTTTGTCGTGCTGTTCGACGGGGGTGAGCGCTGGCCAGTTCGGCATTAGACATTCCTCGTGGTGGGAGTGGGCCGTGACGGAGTCAGTGGTCACCCTGCCCGGCCTCATGCTGCCGCTGCAACTCGAGTCCTTCCTCTACGAGGTCACGAAGCCACTTCGGGATGTGTTCCTCGGCGCGCGGATAGGTCTCTAACTCATACACGAACATCATCGGGTGTAGTTCGCCTGCCCAGCCTGGATCTTCACTATAGTTGAAGGTCACCTCCGGTGCTCCACCGCGCGTGAGCACAAATCTGGCGGATAGCCAAGCGCCCCGTTCCGGCTCGTACATTTCCTCCCGAAGCGACTGGAGAGCCTCGGTGAGGTTGGGCTGTCGAACTTCGCCGGCGGAGCGGCCGTTGGAGTCCTGCGCTGAAAGACTGATCTCGTAGGCGGATACGTTGGCCCACACGTCAATCACTAGTCGCGCCCAGTGCGGTGGCGCGCATGACACTGCGACTGTACAGATGTCAGCGATTCGCGTATCGCCTATCCGGTCCATAGTTCGTCAACTCCGGTTTGCCTGGGAACACTCGTTCCTTCGTTTCGATCTTTTCCACCAGTGGCAGGTTGTCGGATCCTAGGACCACCTTGCCGGCCGCGTCGCGAGCATAGGTGACTTCCTGCCAGCGCATCATGACCTCATCGGCCACACCATTGGGTCCCCGCGTCATTTTTACCTGATAGTTGCGAATATCTTGGTGCTTGGCTTCAGCAAATTTGACCAGGTACTTCTCTTTGGCGCGCCAAGACGCCTCGTGGGTCCATCGGTCGCGCAAGTTGCCGGAATTCGATGCGGCCATCTGCGGGTGCATATTCAGGTATTCGCCGAGTCCACCCAGCTCGTTCGCGATAAGGTGACCGCCCGCCCATTTGACTGCAGCCCTTGCGGCTTCGATTAGTGACAATCGCCGTGGTGGCTGTTCGTTGTTGGGGTATGCCGCCTCGCCTTCTTGGTATGCCCGCTGCTGCGCACCCTTCTTGCCGTCATCGTCGCGGAAGTTCGCGTTCTGGCCCTTCGACTCGACCTCGCCGGTCATGGCCACGGTTTGGCCATGCTGGTTGGTTTCGAAGTTCAGCATCTTCTCGCTGTTGTGAAAGTTGGGTACCCGGTACTGAGCGTTCGGCAGCAGCGGGAAGCTGAGGTCGGGGTTGAACCCCGACCACTGACCGTACGGGGGGATCGCTTTGTCCTTGGAACCCCCGGTTGCCTCCACCCACTTCACGACTCCGTCACCGTCGGTGAAGAAGGTCGTCTTGGTGCCGTTTTCATTCGCAACCGGATACGCGGTCCAGGGACGTAGTGGGTTGTGTCCAGGAAGATTTCGTAGCGGTGTGGGGATGGCATCGGGATCGCTCATGGGTTGCAGCGAACTTGGGTCACTGTTGCCGTCAGGCACCGTCTCGCGATCACGATGTGGCGCCTTGATTTCAGGAGCAACGTCGATAGGCCGACGGGGCGCTGAGGGATTATCTGGATCCGGAGGTTGGTGCGTAGGCCGATTCCAGTCTACGAAGTTCTCGTTGTATGCCGGATCGGACGGCAGAATCGTCCGGTCAGTCGGTGCCGGGGTGTACTCGGGATCGGTGGACGCCGCTCGGTCTCTCGCTTGATCGCCGTCGAGGCTGTCTTTGCTGTCGTCCGGGGTCCCGGGCGCAAATCCGTCATCTGTGGTGCGCGTGAACGTTCCGTTGGGATGATGTGTTTGCCATTCGCCGTCGGGTGGGATGCGTGGTCGGCGCTGTCCGTCGGGACCGATCTCCGTGGAACTGGAGTAGACGTTGCCGTCAGGGTCGGTCCAGGCCGGCTTCGTAGGGGCTAGGACGTCCACACCCAGGGCTCGAGCGAGGCGAGTTGCGAAGCCGTTGGTCGCGGCTTCGCAGCCGATCAGGCGGATGGGAGTGCGCCCATCCCAACCGGATCGGCGCAGCAGATCGGCGAACTGCTCGGGGGTGAGGGTTCGGTCGCCGACGCGGACGTTGCCGTCCGCGTCGATGTGAGCGTCCACCGTCATGTAGTCGGGGTCGTTCGGGACTCGGCGTGCCAGATCCGCGTACTCGGGGTCGTTGTGGAACGAGCGGCCCGCGTCGGTGGCTTCGCCCTCGAACGTGCTCGGCTCCCGTGGATGCTGTGCGGGCACGGAGTCCGGATCGGACGTTGACGGTTCGGTGACGCTCTTAGGTGTCGAGCTCTCGGGATCCGATTCGCTCGCTGGCGTTTTCACCGCCGATGGCGCCGTGGGTTCGGGTACGGAGGCCTGCTCGGATTCGGGGGTGTCCTGCGTTGTGTCCGTGGGTGTCGGGGTCGAAGGGTCGACCGGAACAGTGGCGGGGTCGGTCGTCGTCGTGGCCGGGGTCGTTGTGCCAGGAGCTCCGAGAACCTCCAGTTCGATGACGTATCCCGTTGTTCCGTCCGGCAATACATGCGGGGTCACGCTTTCGACCCGCACCACCTTGCCCGCGGGCAGCAAGAGCTCTTTACCCTCGTTCGCCGGATCCTTGTAGTGCAGTCCATCCGCGAAATCCGAGATGTCGAAGGCCACGCCGCCCGTGATCTTGAACAGGATGTTCTCTTTGGGTTCTCCCCACCAGGTCCCGCCCTCTTCATCGGCGACCGAAGTGAATGCCTCCCAGTCGATGACGGCGTCGGTGGTGTACTTCGCCAAAAAGTCGGCCAGGTCGAACGTATCGATGGACAGCGACCTGAACAGCTCGGGCACTGCCGCCGGGGGAAGCTTGCTCAAAGACTCATTGACCGCCTGCTGCAGTTCCGCGACGGAGTCGACGTCCATATCGGCTCGTAGTCGGCGGTTGAGCTCTTCGTAGTAGAGCTTTGTTGTGTACAGGTCGATGACCAGAACATCCCCGAGCGGGATGTCGTACTTGCGGGCGAGGCCCTCGACATCCGGCAGGTAGCGCTGGCGGCTGCGGTCGTTGTGGTGGTCGACGATGTACTGCACCGCGACCTCCCGGCTGACTCCGAACTTCTCCAGCGCGCGGATCAACGCGTCCGGCACGACCGCGTCGACTTCCTCGAAGGTGACGTCGCGACGCGGAACCACATCGGGATCGGCGTGCTCGCCGCGCAGGGGAAGTCCTTCGTTGTCGGTCCGCGGAGGTAGTGGTCGTTCCAGGCCGATCTCGTCGGCCACCGCGTCGACATCGAGTCCCGCCTCGGTCATCAATGCGCGGCGCTGCATGGCGGGACCGTCGTTGCGCAGAGTCTTCTTGCCGTCCCGCAGGACACCCGCGTCCTCGAGTTCGGTGCGCAGCTTCGCCTTCACGTCCGCCGGGTCGACGCCGGAGCGGGTCAGGTCGTCGCGAAGCGCCTCGATGCGTTCGATGCGGTCGACGTCGGCGTTGGTGAGCTCCAGCGACGGACTGTTCGACGCCAGCGCGTCGCGGCCATCCGTGCGGAGCCGCGCCGCGTCGCGAACCTCCTGCGCGTGCGGGTCGGGCGCGCTCTGGTCGGGGGCTTCCTGGCTCTCGTTCGGCTGTTCGGTAGTCGAATCGGGGTCCGGCGTCGTGGTCTCCGCCGGGGTGGGCGCCGCCTCGACCGGATTGGCCTTTGATGATGTGTCCGTGAGTGTTTCGGCCGTGGTGGTGACGGCCGGTTGAGGACCCTCCACCATCCGCACGATGTCTGCCGGATCGGTGCCGTTGCGCGCCTCGAGGGCGATCGTCGCGATCTTGTGTGCGGGGGAGCCCTCGACATCCGGTGTCGCGGGCGTGCCCTCCAGCAGCGACCGGTAGGTCGGGTGGTCGAAATCGGGGTGGCCGGCCAACTCGTTGGCCAGCTCGCGTAGTCGGGCGATATCCGCCGGGGCCGTGTCGGATCGGGTCGGGTCGATCTTGGCCAGATCGGACTCGAGGTGCCAGGGCGTCATGTCGCGGTCGATCGCCGCCACGTCCCGCTCGGACCAGACGACCTTGGGATCCTGATTCGGCTCGAAACGGATGAGGGGCTCGGCATTTGGGTTGTTCGGGTCGTAGCGGTGATCGTTGATGATCGGCTCGAAGTTGCGGACCCGCTGGTCGGCCTCGGGGTTCCAGTAGACGTGCGGGCCGTGCATGATGCCCGCGTCGAGCTTGCTCAGTTCCGCCTCGTGGTGCGCGAGTTCTTCGGGACTCAGGCGGGTTCCGTCGGCGTGCCGCAGATCGAACATGTCGTGATCACCGGTGACCGGCACTTCCTGGTCGCCGACCTTCGCGACCACGACGCCGTCCTCGCGCACATCGAACTTGCCCGCCTCGCGGTACTCCTCCATTTTTTCGTGGTACTTGGCGTAGTCGCCCTCGCGGTCCGCCAGCCGCTTCTTCAGTGCCTCGACATCCGCGTCCGACATCTCGGAGGTGTCCGGCAGTTCGAGCATGCCGGGTGCGAAATGGCCGACCAGACCCTTCGCGTCGGCGGGCGCGCCCAACGCGATGTCGAGGTCGTTGATCGTTTTGTCCTTGATGGACATCGGTTTCGGCATGGCACCTTCCTTGAGGTGCCGAACCGCGTCGGGGTTGGTCGGGCGCACGTCGAAACGCAGGTTGTTGGCGTCCGCGTACTCCTGGATCTTGCGCTGGTTCTCCACCGGGATGCCGTATTTGGACTCGATCTCGGTGGCGGTGACCGGTTCGGGTACCGGGGGACCCGTGGGCGGCGTCGTATTCGGCTGGGGGTTAGCCGAATTCGGATCCGGTTGCGAACTCGCGGCCGGCTCCTGCCCGAGAACGTCCCAGCCGTCACGGCTTTCGTGCTGCCGGGGAAGGGGGCCGTCGGTCTCGTGGGCGGGGTTGTAGATGGTGGGTGCCGGGGTGGTGCCGTCCGGCTGCGTCGGCCTGAAGACCTTCCAGTCCCCGTTCTCGGGAATCATGGCGGGCGAGTCCGGCAGGGAACGGACACCGACCGCATCGGTAGGTGCGAGCACCGGCACGCCGAGGGCATCGGCGATCTGTTGCGCGAAGCCGATGTCGTTGGCCGAAAAGCAGGACAGCAGGCGAATGGGGGTGCCGGGCACATAGTCCGGGTTGTTTCGGACCGCGTCGATGACCTGCTGCGGAGTGATCTCGACATTGCCATCGACGGTGGGGTTGCCGAAACGGTTGCCGTGCACCACGACGTCGTGTGCGCCCTCGTTGCGCACGTTCTGGAACGCGCGCTGAACCTCGGGGGAATCGCCGATCGCCGTACGATCCGGGGCATGCTGGACCGGCGGGTCCACCGTCGCATCGATGATCGGATCGACGTTCTGATCGAGGTTTACATCAGTATCGCCCGTGACGTCCTGGTCCGGCGCCGCGGTCGTCTCGTACAGATAGACCCGGGTGACGCCGAACAAATTCGCGTTCGGATCGTGCACCACGCCGCGCACTTCGAAGGTGGCGTTCCGATCGAACAGCACCTCCTTCTCCTGCGGTCGCGACGAGAACTCGGTGACGTCCCGGCCGGACTTGGAGTGCATGACGAATTCGACGTTGCCGGTGAAGGTTCGGCGCGCATCCGCGGAGGTACTGGTGAAGGACGGTTCGGGGACGATCGCACCCTCGACATACCGGGCGAGCTGCTCGGCATCGAGACTCGTTGCCCGCCAGACGGTTCCCTCGAACGGGGGCAGCTTGCTCAGCCCCGCCGAGATGTCGTCGGCGATCCGCTGCTGCTCCGGATCCAGCGGTATGTCGTTGCGAAGCCGGTTGTTGAGATCGGTGTAGACGTCCGCGTCGGGATCGGTGTACTTGTTGATCGCTTCGATCTCGGCCGGCGTGATCTGCTCCGGCGTGACGGACTCGGGAACATCCTGCTGCGGCTGGACGACGGACTCGTCGACCGAGGGTTGATTCGATGTGGTCGCGGTATCTGAATCAGGCAGCAGGAAGCCGTGATTGTCCGCCACGTAGGCGGCGAGCTCCGGCTGATAGCCGCGCAGTAGATTCCACGGAGTCTCCGCCGTCGCGGGATTCAGCAGACCCAAGCGTCCGAGCAGATCGGCGAACTGCTGACGCAGACCAGGCAATTCGCTCGCACGGGTGGCATCCGCGTATGCCATGGCGACATCGGTTGCCAGCGAACGAATCTGCTCGAAGCGCTGCTTCAGATGATCGGTCAACGTGCTCGGACGGTCCACATCCGGCTCGACCTCTGTGGCGGGCTGCGTATTCGCGTCCGATTCCTGCGAGATCTCCCGGACATCTTCGGGATTCCCCCGCTGCCTCGGAGCGGATTCGGCGGGGTCTTGCTCGGGTGTCAGCGAGATTTCGCGAGTGCTCTCCGGATTCGGATGGGCATCGGTGAACTGCTGTACGAAAGCTTTCTTCTCGGCGAGAGTCGTTCCACTGTCGGCGTATTCACGCCACACGCGGTCCGCGGTCTCGGCGTCGAGCCCGGCCTGGTCGATGAGCTCGGCGAGCGCCTTGACTTCCGACTTGTCCGACCGCCGGACGAAGGAGTCCATCACCTCGGCGAACTTGGGATCGACCGAGGGGTCGCCCTCCACCCATGCGCGCACCTGGTTGACGTAGTTGTCGTAGCCGGCCTGTAGGTCGGCGTCCACGTCGATTCCCGCGGCGCGCTGTGTCGCGATATCGTGAGCGATCTGCGCAATCGGCAGCAGTGCAACACGTTTGGCGGCCTCGCGGACCAGGGGATCGGAGAATTTGTCCGCAACGGTGGCGGGGTTCAAGCCGACGAGCGGATCGCTTTCGAAGCGCTGCAGCTCTTGCGATGGAAGCCCGTCGGGGCCAATGGATTTCGGGCTGCCCAGAGGACCGTGGAAGACCTCTTCGATCGAACCCAGCGCATCCTGTTGCTGGAAGGTCTTGGCGGGATCCGCCGGCATCTCGCTGACGGGATAGCCGCGATTGCCGTTCTCGACATCTAGATCGAGCGCGTACCCCACCTTGTTGTCCGGATGCTGGTCCGCCGGGGACGCCGCGTAGAACATGAAGTGGCCCTGGAAATTCGTCTCCGGGAAGATCGCGTTCAGCAGCTCCTGAACGGTTCCCTTGTAACTCGTATCCACGAGGGCCACATCGGAACCCGGTTCTCCGATAGGGATTCCGAGTTCTTGGAAGTAAGCCGTCAGGCGGGCGAACGCGCCGTCGACCGAATCAGGATCGATCTTGCCTTTGGCGCCGCGGAACCCTTTCGCGTCGGAGGCATCCAGCCCGGCGTTCTTCTCCAGGTCCTGGACCGCGGTCTCCACCAGCGCCCGCGACAGTGTGACCTCGTGCCCATGCTGGGCGAAGAAGGCCGGGTCCAGCTGGCTCATGGCCATGGCCAGGCTGTGCCCGTCGCGGCCGAGGAAGACGACCTTCAGGTCCGGGTTCAGCGCGACGGCCGCCTTCAGGTTCGTCAGCATGTCGCTGGCGACCTTCACGATGAACGGCGCGGCGTTGTCCCGGGATGCCTCGAAGACGTCCTGAAGTGCTTGGCGCTGTTCGGGATCGGTGATCCCCATCTGGTCGGCGATGGCCGCGACGGTCGCGGTGCCGTCGTGGTCGGTGAGGACCGACTCCGGATCCGGGTGGGATGCCAGGACTTCGTCGAGGTGGGTGTCGACGGTGGGGGCGGCGTCGCTACGGTCGGGAGCCGGCTGCCGCGTGTCCGGATCCTGTTCGGGTGTTCGTGTGTCGGGTGGAGACTTGCTCTCCGGCTGATCGGTGTGGGGATCGGGAACGTGCGGCGAATCGGCGTCCGAGTCCTCCGTCATCTTGCGCTGGCCCGCGAAGTCCGTGTCCAGGTTCGGCACCGGTACGACGTAGCCGCGGTCGTTGATCGGCCCGCCCTTGGGGTGGACGCCCGCGGGCAGCTCGAAGACGCCCTCGTTGTTGAAGAACCGGACCTGACCGTCGCGGCTGACAACGGCCTCGGTGTGCGGGCTGTCCTTCGACCTGAGATCGAAATGCATGCTGTTCGTGGTGTGCGTACCCAGCCGCAGCTCGTGCTCCGAGGGCGGCCCGGGCATCCGGTCCTCGGGGTGCGTGTGCACGGTGAAGACGTAGTCGCCCGCCAGGTCGGGCGGGATCCGGGTCCGGGTCGCCTCGCCCCGGAACAGCCGCAGGTCGCCGTTCTTGTTCTGCACGATCGCGTGCTCGGCCCCGGCGAACTGCTGCAGCTCGGCCAGGTGGGAGATGCTCACCTCGCCCGGTGCGATCGGGATGTGCGCGTTCTCCGCCAGCGCGTTGACCAGCTGCTTGGCCTTCGGTGACAGCTCGCCGAAGGAGATCTGGCCGCCGGGCATGGTGGAGTTGGACTTGAAGTTCTTCGCCATCTGCCGCTCGCCCTCGGTGGGGGAGGGGGTGTCGGCGGGCGGGGTGGGGGCGGGCGGGTCTACGCCGATGGGGAGCATCGCGACCGGGACGACCGCCGACTGCTCGGCATCCGGATTCGGCTGCTGCTCTTGGTGTTCGGTGGCTTGCTCGACCTTGGGGGCGGCTTCGACTCCGGTCTGTGCCGCTTGGATCGGCAGGCTCGCGCTCGGATGCGGCATGGTGGGGTCACCCAGGGCGGCGCGCGCGGTCAGGACGGGCGCGGCGGCCGGGCGTGGGCCGGCGACGTCGGCACGCGGCCCGGCAGCGGTTTTGGCGGGGTCGCCGGCGCGAGTGTCGCTCGGGTTAGATGTATTCGGCGACGCGGAGGCGTTGGTCGTCGTACTCGAGGTCGAGCTGGTGGACGTCGTTGACGAAGTGGATGTCGACGTACTGGTGTTAGTGGCGGTAGCAGTCGATGCGTTGGGCGCGGTCGTATTCGGCGAGGCTGTGTTCGTCGTCGTGGTGCTATTGGTATTCGTCGATGCGTGGCCGTTGGTGTTCGTGTCGATCGACGCCGTCGTATTCGCCGATGGCGAACCATCTTTCAGCGGAGCGCCGGCCTGATCTGCCTTGACGTCCGTCTCGCTGCGAGCCTCGGACTTGGAGTCCGGGTTGTTGTCGGCCGCGGGATTGCCATCGGACTTGCCGTCCGCCGGCATGCCGCCATCGGTTTCGACGCCCCCATCGGTCGCGCTGTCGGACTTTGTATCCGAGTCGTGGGACGTGCTGCCGTCGGTCTCGGCGCCGGGACTGTTGCTGCGGCCATCGGTGTCACTCGATTCCTTGCCGTTCGACGGCGCGGACTCGGAACCGTCTCGGTTCCCTCCGGGGGTGTCCTTGCTCTCGCCGGTCGTGTCGGCGTCGGTGGCCGTAGTCGACTGCGAGCCACCTTCCTGACCGTTGGTCGCAGCGTTGTTCGCGCCGCCCTCGTTCGCGCCGCCCTGGTTGGCCGCACCCTGATCCGCGCCGGAGGGGCTCGCACCCGGTGTCGTCGAATCCGTGGCCCCGGGGGTGGTCGAACCGGGCGTGCCGGCAGCGGGGGTCGTCGGGCCGGGGTTCGTTGTCCCGCCGGGCGTCCCGTTCAGATCGGACTGACCTCGACCGCCGTAGATTGCGCTGGGACCGGCTCCGGACAGTGCGCCGCCGGTCAGCGATCGCGGGTCGAAATCCCAGTTTCCGGTGAGCACGCCGCTACCCAGCCAAGCAGCTCCCGCGCCCGCTGCTCCGGCCGTGGCTCCGGTCGTAGCGCCATTCAGCACGCCCTTCAAGCCGCCTGCACCGGTCGGGAACAGATGTCCGACTCCGAATCCAGCGCCGCCGCCGACACCACCCGCGAAGGCAGAGATCGCCGCGTTGATCCCCACAGCTTTCCAGTCGTACGAGTCGATATGACCCTGTTCCTTCTGGATGGTCTGTACCAGCATTTCCTGCGAAGTGCCCTGGAATACCTCGACAAGCGCTTCCTGGGAGATCTCGTAGACCAGCTTGGCGGTGATCTCCTTCAGGACAGGGTTGGTGATGAATCTGCCCAGCACAGTGGTGATTCGGCCGAGAAGCCGCTCACCGAGTCGGCGGAAAGCCTGTCGGGCCGACATGAGAATGCCCGCCTCGAGAGCGGGTGCTGCCGGTCCGGCGGTTGCCGCCCAGGCCAATTCCGCGATCAGCCAGGCTCCGGCGATGTAGAAATTCAGTTTGGCGGACTGCAACTGGTCGCCCATGGTGTCGGCGGCACTGGCGAGCGATCGGTAGTTGTCTGCGAACTCCTTGAGCGAGCCCTTGTCGCTGTCCCCGGTGCCGTCTCGAAGTGGCTTCAGCCAAGCCAGAATTCCTTCACCGCCGACACCAGCGGGCAATGCGCCGTCGACACCGTCGATGAGAGTGCCGAGATCGTCGATCAGGTTGTCGACCTGTTTGGCGACGCGCTCCAGATCGCGTCCCATCTGCCACATGAGATCTTCGTTGCCGTGCGGCCAGTCGGATCCGACGACCCACTCCAGCCATTCCAGCCACGAAGGAAACTCGAGTGCCACGGTTCGCCTCAGACTCCGAAGGGCGGCAGGTCAGCGCGCGACATCAGCTCTGGCACATCCGCACGTCGTATAGCACGAGCCCCCCTGAAATCCTTTGCTGCCTATCTACGGCCGACCTCGGCGAGACCGACTGTGCCACACCGAGTCAACTGACTCAAGGTGAACGGTGTGTGACGACTCTCGTTGTGCAAAAGCTGTTTCGAGCGTCGGTCACCAGTTGCGGTCGGTGATACCGGTGCCCTGTCCGGACCGCCAGTCGTCGTAGTCCTCCGCGCCGGTGAACTCCGGCGCGGGTGCGCCCTCCTGCGCGAGTCGCTCGCGCGAATTCGGGGCGGCGAGGGTCGCCGCCGGTGCGGGCGTCAGCTCCAGATCCGGCATGCCCTCGAAGAGTTCGGACAGTTTCGGCATCCGCGCACGCTCGTCCTTGAGCGGCTGGAAGAGTTCATCGGTCTTGCGCTTGATCTCGGCGGCCGCGTTCTGGGCCGCCGCCGTCACCGCTTTCGCGATCTCGTCGAAGTCCAGATCATCGATATCGGAGGAGAACTTCGTGGCGATCACGACGCTGTCGGCGTTCACCGTGACGGTGACACGCCCGGCGGACGCGGTGGCGCTGGCGGTCAGCTGTGCACGCTTGTGGGTTGTCTCCGCGAGTGCACGCATCTGCTGGGAGAAGCTCTCCACGATGCCGGCGGCCTCGGCCTCACCGTGTTCCCTGACCACTTCTGTTCCCCCGAACTACTTCAATGCGTTGAACGCCGCTTCGTTGCCGACTTCCAGAGCCTTGATACGGTCGGCCGTCTTGGCCAAGCCGTCGGTCAGGTTGCCGAAGGACCCCGCCATGGTAATGGTGCTCAGCGCCATGTTCGCCGCGCCCATGGAGAAACCTTTGGCTCCGGCCGCGAATTTGGCTCCGAATTCATCGTCGCCCCACGCGCTGGATCCACCTGATACCGCGGCTTTGGCGTTCTGTGCGATCGCAAGCAGCTCATCGCGAATCGAATCCGCGGTTACCGAAGTGGCGCGTACCGCAGCGGAACTACCTTGCAGTTTCTCGGCCATGGAAGGTCCCTCCCGAACTCGCCGCACACCCCGTCAGCGCGGCACGGTGAGTTCGACTGTGCCACAGGCCCCTGGCTCCGGCAACAGCTCGAGTCGATGACTACTGCCCGCTCACGAACCAGGCCGCGCGCTGTTTGGTCGTCTCATCCACTCCCTCCAGACGGAAGCCGCGCGCCATGATGTGGCGCACCATTTCCGGATCCGGCGGCACCTTGTACTTGCGCAGGTAGTGCGCTATCGCCTCGGCCCAGATCCAGGTGCCATCGGTTCGGAATCCCAGGGGCACGTCCAGCGCATCGGGTGCGAAAGCGTCCTCATCGAACCCGCGTGCCACCCAGATGAGGGGCGCGGACTCCAGGTAGAGGAGCAGCGTGGCTTGCAGTTGTGGACTGAGCGGCTCGCGTTCGATGATCGGCTTGCCGCTCGAATCACGGCCGTCGTGCACCTTGGCGATACGAAACGGATCGAGGGGGCGCCGAGTCCTCCTTATTCTCTTGGCCTTGGGCGGGTGACCCTGGCCGCGAGAATGTACGGGTGGCGGCGGAAGGCTGTTCCGATGGACGGGTTGCGTGCTGGGCCCCCGCACGCCGGTGGTCGGGCCGGCGGTCAGGCCGAGGGCAATCGCGGCCATGGTCAGTGGCAGCGCAGCTGTCAGAAGCCAGCCGCCGACCGGCTGATCCAGGAGTCCGAGGCCGTGGGACTCCAGCACCTGACTCAGCATTACGGTCAGATCTCCACCGAGACACACACCGGCGGAACAGATTCCGATCACACGCGCGAGCTTGCGACCGCGCCCGCTTTGTGCGGCGAACAGGATGACCGCGGACACGACCGCCGCGCCGGCGGCGAGCAGCAGAGGCAAACCCAGCAGTTGAGGTGTGCCGGTGGACTTGTCGATCAGGAGGGAGGCGCCCTCACCGGTTAGCGGCTGAAAGGCCGCGGTGACGATCGTGACCGCGAAAAGCAGCAGCAGCGCTCCGAACGCTGAGCCGCCCGACGGTCGGCCGGATACGGAGGGCAGTTCCGGAACCGTTGCCATGCCGAGGCCGGCTGCTGCCAGGGCTCCAAGCGTCAGGATTGCGGCAACCACGAGGAATACGAAGCCCACACCGAAGTCGATATCGCCCGGCCCACCGGTCGTCCCCCGGTACGAAGCGATATCGAGCAGCATCGTCCAGGTGACACCCAGTCCGAATCCTGCTGTCAGGCAACCGAACCAGCGAGCGACCGGCGATCGGTCGCCAAGCCCCGCAACCAACATCGCTCCCGCGAGTAGCGACGACAACGCGCCCACCGCAAGTGCTACGCCGACCCAGCGAATGTGTGACTGTGTGTAGTGAGCGCTCTGGTCGATGTAGTGCCATGCCTGCCACTCGACGGAGCCGTACCGGCTCTCCGATCTCGCCAGGGTTGTGAAGCAGGCCCCTGCGAACAACGCCGCGGCCGCCAATAGCAAACCACCCGCTATTGAATAGGCGGTGCCCGTGCGATGTGGAAGTGCCTGCGTGCCAAGCTGGCCGGAGCTTCCGGACGGATTGGGAGTGACCGGATTCGAAATCGGGCCGGTGCCCTGGGAATTGGTCACCCTTATGGAGCCTAAGGGGTTCAGGACACGAATCGCAGGCGGAACAGCTGTTTCCGTAGCTGTGAGATGGTTCGGTTCGTCCGACCTCTCGATCAGAGCGCCGCAAATGGGACATCCACCGTGCCGGCGGCTACGCTGCGAACGTATCGACTAGGGAGGGGAGTCCCCGTTGACTGGCTCTGAGAACGCCTTCACCGATCTCAAGACCGACGGCCGCAACGGTGGTTTGACGTCGTCCGAGAGCGTGCTGTTCAACCCGGAGGCGGCAACGACCCTCGCGCAGCAGGCCGCTGCGATGCTGAACCATGTGGACGTGGCGCTGCAAGCGGTGCAGTCGACGACCCATCTCAAGCCACTCAATCAGCGGACGTCGGGCGCACAGTTGGCGGACAAGTTCAACGCTGCCGCGAAGAAGCTGGTCGAGACGGTGCTGCCGCACCATCAGACGATCCTCACCGATATGGGCGAAACGTTCGTCTCCGCAGGCAGAGTCTATCTTGCCAGCGACAATGCCTCCGCGGCCGCGTTCTCCGGCACCGGCGGCCTGAGCGATCAGCAAATCTCGGCTGCGTTCACGGGATTTCGCAGTGGGGGAGCCGGACGGAATCCGTCGGTCCAGGTCGCAGAGATAGAACTCCCCGGGTGGAAGCAATCGAGCTTGAGCTGGAATGAGGGCACCAACGCTACATACAAGTGGTCCGGTGGAACGCGTAAAGAGGATTTCGGGAACAAACTCTCCGATACCACCGAGTCCACCGATCTCGCGGGCCTTGCCCGTCAAGTTGCCCTGGACACCGTCCTCATCGTGCCCGACCGTGCCGCTCAGTACGAGTGGGACGACTTTTACAACCATTGGGTGTACATCAAGGACTCGAAGGTTATTGACGACCTGGAGAAGTACGCCCAGGAGGTCAACAAAGCGAGGGCCTACTTGGAGGCCGGGGCTCGCGATTTCAAGGCAGCCGCCGATAAATACCTGAAGGGCGGATACCAGGGCAGCACAACCGAGATCGAGAAGATTTGGGCCTCCCCGGCGGCGCTGAAGGCGAAGGAAGCCGTCACGAAGTACACCACCACGCTGGACAGCCTGGCCAAGTCGCTCGAAGTGCTGAGTACGAACTACGCGTATACCCAGGGTTGGGTCAAGCGGCTACAGAACTTCCTGCCGAACAAACCTATCGATCTCTACTTCTTTCCGCAGAATCGGAAAGTTCAGCAAGATCAGATCCGGGAGGCTATGGAGAAGCTTCGGGAGGCTTGGAAGCAGTGGTACGAGGTCGGTGTGGAAAACGCCAGTGGGGCGATTCCGATTATGCCGGATCCGCAGAACACCGTTCCGAAACCTGTTGCGGTGCAGCCTCAACCGCAGCCCCAACCGCAGACTCAGCCCCAGGGTGGCGCGCCTGGCTCACAAAGTCCAGGTGGCTCATCGCCGGGGAGCCCAGGTGGCAGCCCGGGCACGACCACGACCGAGGAGCAGCAGCGGGCCGCCGATGAAGCGGCTCGGCTGGCGGCGGAGGCCGCGGCGGCGCAGGCAGCGGCGACAGCCAAGCAGGCCGAGGAAGCGACGAAGCAGAAGGCCCTGGAGACCGCGGCTACAACTGCGTCGGAGGCGCTCACTTCTCTGCAGACTATCGCCAGCGAAGGGCTGACAGCTTTGCAATCCCTGGCGAGCGAGGGGTTGACTTCGTTGTCCACTATCGCGTCGGAGGGGGCAACGGCGCTGCAAAATCTGCTCGATGGCCTGACAACCGAGGTCAGCACGGAGGAAGTCCCCAAGGACACTGTTGTGCCGACGGTGCCCGGGGCAACCGATCCAGCCAAAACGACGGGCGGGGGCGGCGCGGGCGGCGGCGGAGGATCGCCGGGCGGTTCCCCGGTCACGACCAAGGACACAACAGTTTCCAAAGTTACTCCGAGAGCGGCGGTCGCAACGGAAGCCGAAACGACCACATCGTCGACATCGCGGGCGGGTCTGGCAACCGCAGCGGCAACAACATCGGGTACCGGAACCGGCATGGGTATGGGCGGCACCCCCATGGGCGGGGCCGGTGCGGGCGCGCAAGGACAGGGCAAGGAGCATAAGCGGCCCGAGTACCTCAAGGGGGCCGAGAATCTCGATGAAGCACTCGGTGACGTGCCGGTCGCTGTGACCCCGGTGGCCGAGCGATGACGGTGAGATGGCGTTTCACCGAAGCCGAGTTCTATGTTCTGTGCCTGGATCGTGCGGGCGAGGAACCTCCGGCACCGTTCATATTCACATCGTCGACCAGAACCCCCGCGGATTTCGAGATCGAGCTGCGTGAAGCGCGAGAAAGCTTGAGTCAGAAGGCCACCGGTGATTTCTCGACCTTTGTAGACGCCATGACCAACCCGGACCTCTACCTGTTCGCCTACGGGTCGAGTGAGGATGACAGATGGGGCGTGGACTCGCTGGTCTGTGTTCGCGCGGTGCGCAAAGGGCCCAAAGGTTATGTGATCACGCAGCTTCCAGGTGCGACTTTCTGGCGCAGGGGCGGATACACCGTTGCCGAGTGCGACCCACTCCGCCTGTCGGACGCCATCGTCGACGCGATGCCGGATGCGGAACGCGGCCGGCGTGGTGATCACGAACTCGCAGACGTGGAAGGCGAACTGGACCATGAGTTCGGTCGTTCCGCGGTTGCCGTGCAGACCGACTCGGTTGCTGCCAGAGCCGCCGCATTCATGGCGGTCCCGTCGACGACCTCCGGTGAGATACATATCGTGCAGGGGGCTTCGATCTACGGTCCTCGGGGTCTCGTCCGACATCGGGTCGTGTTCCACGATCTCGAAAACGATGGGCGCTACGCCGTCACCGAGGAGCCGGCTCGCGCCCTCGCCGTGGACTCGAGCAGATTCGTCTCGGTGCTGAACAGTCGGATCGCGGATGTGATCCGAAACATCAAGGATGAGCGCGAGGGCGCACGCAGCTGATGCGTGTCCCGTTTGCCCGGCCGGGCACCTGCCGATAGCGTCCACGCCGAGAGTTCGCGATTGTCTGGGGGTGTGCGATGAACCGAAATCGTCTCGCGGGTATGGGTGAGCGGTCGCGTGCGAGCAGGTTCGGGGTGGCCGCGGCGGCGTTCACCGTCTCCATCGCCACCGGTTGTGGCGCCACCGTCCCGGGAACGCCGATCGCCGAACCGAACTCGGCTCCGTTCTACGCGGCTGTCCTGGACTTGATGACACAACCTGTGGCATCGGTCAGGAGCGCCAAGACCGACGGTATCAACTGGAACCTCGATATCACCTCGGACGGCTGGTCGGTGGGGCAGAAGGTCGCGAACATCGACTACACCGACGTCCTCCAGACCGGCGCGGCGAGCTATGCGAAGCCCCCGAGAGAGTTGCTGGCGGCCAACCTTCCACGTGGCAAGTCGGTCGACTCCCTGTACGGCAAGTGGATCACGGGGACGGACGCGTTTCTCGGCGGAGTGCCTGTGGGCTTGAAGCCGGACGAGGTGGGAGGCGCATTGCTCGCCGAACTCGACCAGGTTCGTGACTTCCCCCGGGTGGGGGAGCCCACGAAACAGGTCGACGCCGACGAAGCGTACGAAGTCGTGACGCCAAGGGGGACGCTGGCCGTCTCGTCCATCGAACCGCACCGCGTACTGCGCTTCACTCCCAGCGATGACTACCAACCTCAGACGACGGAGTCGTACGAATCGGGCGAGATGGTACCCCGGTTCGACCCGTTGGCAACCCCGCTGGTATTCGGCGCGATGACGCCCGACAAACGTCAGCAGACCTACTTGGCCCTGGCTCGCCTGGCGGGGCAGCTGAACAACAGCGTCGACCTCAGCGTGCAGTTCGACTTCAAATCCTCCGGGGATATGAAGTGCACCAACGACAGTTGCGTTGTCTCGTCGACGGCGACGACCACGACCACCTCCAACAGTGACAAGGCCCGGTTCAGTGGCGGCGTCGACGCCCTGATGATCGCCTCGATCACGGTCGACGGCACGCCCAGCGCCGGCTGCACGGCCGCGCAGAAGATTCCGATCAACGGCGGCGCAACCCTGACCTGCACCGACGGCTCCATCGCGCCGCTGGTCGCGGCCATCCGGGCGCGCAAGCAGGCCGAGGCCGACGCGCAGTCGCGGGCACAGGGGCGAAGCGTCTCTGTCGAGTACGTCATCAACTACAAGGGTTCGGTCGACTTCCAGGTCGTCCCGATGATCCAGGCCGAGGTCGACGTGCTGGTCAACCAGGTACGCGGGCAGGGTGACAAGGCGAACAGCGCGGTCAGTTGCGGCCCGAACTGCACCTACCAGCTGGTTCCCTACGGTGGCGACAAGCTGAGCCAGGCCGCGAATCGCGAGCGGCAGAACGAGGGCACCGCGCCCAACGGCAACATCCTCGTCGCGCTGGTGCCGGGCTGGAACGACCCGCAGACCGGTGACCTCGTGGTCGGCAGCGGTGGCAGTGAGAGCGGAAACGCAACCGCCGCATCCGAATCCGATCTTCTGGGCCAGCTCAGCGCCAAGGGATTCAACCCGAGCCAGATCACCGCGATGTACAGCGAACGCCAGCCTTGCTTCACCACCTGCGGGTCCAAACTGCAAGGTGTGAAGCCTGATACGCCGGTGAGCTACAGCGTGCCCTGGAAGGAGAACAAGCCCGAGGTGAGTGCGGCGGCGGACAGCCTGGTCGTTTCGCTCAGCCGGAGCGCCGGCGAGAAGTGACACCGGTCATTCTGGATTCGACCGTGGCGGCGAAATCCACCTGGTGATCGGGCGACTGAGCCCACCAGCGGCGGGCGGCGAAGGCTCGAAACTCCGCGGGGGCCCAGTTCGCCCGTGTTACCGGTGCCAGATTTCGCTGTGTAGAAATCGATCCCACTGCTCCCCGGTGAACCAGAGTTCCGGGCCGCCAGCGTGTTTGGAGTCGCGGACGCCGGTGCGGCCTGCTTCGTGGCAAACCTCGACGCATTGGTTCGCGCCCTCGGACCTGCTCGACCTGTACCAGGACCCTCGCGTCGGCTGACTCATGCCGCGTACTCCTTCGCGATGCTGAGCACCAAATCCCTGGTGTGCTCGTCGCTCAAGGCTACAGCTCGCAATCCCTCGACGGCCTGTCGATACTGGTCGACCTCCTCGCTGTGTTCGTGGAAGGTGCTGCCGATGGCACCCTCTGCATATACGACCGGTGGAAGCGTTAATCCGCTGGTGCCCTTCGGAAATCGAAGCATCGTGAACGAGCGCATCGTCAGGCCGGGGTGCGGTCCGCACGCGAACGGAACAACCTGCACGTTGACGTTGTCGCGCTCACTCGCGTCGATGAGGCTGTGGAGCTGGGCCGCCATGACGGCTTGGCTTGCAGGCCGGTGGCGCAGAACCGCTTCGGAAAGGATTACGTCGAGGTGGAAGTCGCTCTCTTCCAGACGATCCTGCCGGCGTGCGGTTAGCTCGAGTCGTCTGACCATGTCCGCTTCCGGCAGGTCGGGGATGGTCAGCCTGATGATTGACCGACGATATTCGGGTGTTTGCAGCATGCCTGGAACGATCGTGAGCTGATGTGAAACTATCGCACTCGCTGTGCCCTCCAGTCGCAAGAACTTGGGAAAGTTGGGGGCGATCTGGTCGGAGTATGCGCGCCAGAATCCCTTCGAGTTGCCCTGCGCCTTTGCGAATTTGTCCTGCTGTCGTATTTCGGACCAGAGGCGCAGTGCTTCAGTGCGTTCCGCAGGGGTCACGTGGTAGTGGTCGAGCAAGCTCTCGAGCTGCGGCGTGGTCAGTCTGGTTGCGCAGCCGTCTTCCATCCGCATCAAGACAAATCGGGTCACTTCGAGATGCGCTGCTGCTCGGAGTAAGGCCGTCTGCGGCGCACGTTTTCGAATTCCCTGCATGTAATTGCCGAAGTCCATCCGAGATACCGTCAAACCGGCCATTTCGTTAGCCTTGCTATCCGGGGAGTGTTGTTGGCGCACTTGTGCTCAGCGCACTTCCAGAATAGTTTGCGCATTCCCCGCGTGAGTTGAGATCCGGTAGGAAACTTGCGACTACCGAGAGACCCGCCGGGCAGCAGAAATCATGCTGCTGCACAGCGGTTCTCACTCGACCGTCTTAGGGGAGTGAAGGAAATGAGCTGGGATGCATGGGCACTGCTCGCGATCAACGCCATGTGTGTTGCCGTCATCGTCTGGGCCGCTTGGGGTTTCCGCCAGGAGTCACGAAACTCCCGGCTACTACGGATCGCGCTGACCACCGGCGAGTACCTCGTCATCCCCGTCGGCCCGCAGCGCGGGGCGGGCTGGGTGCACCGGGGCCAGCATCGGGGGTGGGTATGACCAATCCATTCGCCTATATCCCGCGGACCGATCGGCCGGCCGTCTATCACGGTGAGCCCGCGCCCTACACCCGGTTCTCCGATCGCGACATCGAGCGGCGACTGCTGGAGCACGGCGCCGAATGCGAGGAGAACGACTGCCCGATGCTGCGGCATCTGCGGCGGCTCCGGGACCGGCGCGACGGCCGTGGAGAGGCCGGATGACGCCGACAAGCGGGTGCGGCGCTGCTCACATGGGTCCCTCGGGGGCGGAAACAAGATTGCTCCCCGCTCGTGCCGTATGGTACTTCTACGCAAGGTAGTTCTGGGGAGGGAGTGTCTGCATGACCGAGGCGGAGGCGGTGACATCGGGCGCTGGGGAGTGGCCTGCGGTCAACGCGATCTCGCGCAACGGTGGCATACGGATGCGGATTACCGAACAGGGGATTCCGCTCGCGGTGAAGATCGATCCGGCCGAGTTGCATCGGGATCCGGCGCATTTGGCGGCGGAGATGCTGCGAATTTGTCGGCGGGCCGCCGACGAAGCCGGATTGGCCACTCGTAAGAAGCTGGAGGCAGCGGGTATGAGTCCCGCCGCGCTCGCTGCCACGGGGTTGCCCACCGAGGCTGATCTCGCTCGACAGGAGATTGTCGAGGAGCAGGACTACGATACGGAACCGCAGAGCTGGCTTCGGACTGTGTGAGAGGGGGGCTCGATGGTCGGATCAATGGATGAACTCGAGGATCGGGTTCGTCGGCAGCTGTATCGGTTTCAGGATTTGGCCGATCAGATGAAGGCCGTTCGGGGGCGGGAGACCTCCGAGGACGGCGCCGTGATGGCCGAGGTGGACGGCAATGGCGCACTGCGTGATTTGCACTTCAGCAGTGCCGTGTCCCGAATGACGCCCGCCGAGTTCGAACAGGCCGTGGTGAGCACGGCGGCCGCCGCCGCTCGAAATGCCTTCCAGCGCAGGGCCGATGTTGTGAATCGGTTCAACGAGGAGATGGCCGGCTGATCCGGTCCGTTCACTCAACCGTGTATCAGTGTTAGCGCTTTACTCACTGGCACAACCATTTTCATACTTGTACTGTTACTCAAGATCGATGTACTGGGAGGGACCACCGATGGCTGGAACCGTAAAGGCTGATTTCGTCAAGATCGCGGAGTACGGCACCCGAGAAGCCGCCAGTGCCACGCAGGTCGCGGGGGCCGCAGCCGCCGACTCGATCAGCGCGCTGGCCGCGGCGGTGCCCGTCTTCGGCCTCATCGGACAGGATTTCCTGCTCGCCTTCGCGGGCGCGCAGGCGAGCTACCTGTCCTCGGCCGCCGAGATCGCCGCGGTGCACGGCAGCACCGCCGTCACGGCCTATTCCGCTGTCGGTCTTTTCGAGGGCAATGAACTGACCTCGGCGGCGAGCTTCCTCTCGACCCTGTGAGCGAGGAAGTCGGAGCGGCGTCCGGGGCTGCCGTCAGCCCCACGGTCGCGGATGTGCTGTACAGCAGCCCGGTTGGTCCCCTGATGGACCAACCGGTAGCCGATGTGCTCAGCAACATCGGACTACCGCAGCTGCCGGCGCTCCCCGAGATCACGCTGCCCGACCTGTCGGGGCTGGAGATGCCGACGCTGCCGACCATCGACCTCAGCACGCTCATCGAACCGGTGACCTCGCTGCTGTCGTCCTTCGGTTCCGGCAGTCTCGGTGACGGATTCGATCCGACCTCGATCTTCAGCGCGGTCACCAGCGCGCTCACCTCGGCTTCTTCGAACAGTCAATCCGCGATGCAGCAGCTCTCCACCACCATGCTCGGTCAGGCGGCCGATGCGGCGGAGAACAGAAGCAGAATGTTGCAGGCCGACTATCCCAAGGTTGTGAACCAGGGCAATGAGCAGCGGACCATTCTGCTCGACGCCCAGCGGGTCGTTGCCCAGGGATACGCTGAACTCACCGCCCTCATTTCGCGTTTCATCGCCTCGGCGACCGCTGCCGGAGCCTTCATCTGGACCCCGGCCGGGCTACCGACGCTCATTGCTCTTGCGACGGAGGCGATTTCCGAAGGCACGGCCATCGTGGCGAAGACCAGGGTCGAACTCGCGGTGAAGACCGCCGAGATCGCCGTCGCCGGGATCAAGGTCCCGATCACCGGTGCCCTCACGCTCGCCGATGCCGCAACCCTGGCGAACAACGTCATCTCCGCCATGGAGCCCTACGCGAACATCGCCAAGACCGTCGGCGAGAAGGTGATCGAGAAGGGCGGCGAGGTCGTCTCGGCCGGCTCCGAGGTGGTCAGTGAGATCAGCTCGACCGGCCAGGAGATCCTCAGCGGCCTGACCTCGACCACGACCGACACCAAGACCACCACGACCGATCCCAAGACGACCACGACCACCACCGAAGAGAAGACGACCGAGGAGAAGGTCACCGGCGAAGACGGCGGCGCCGGAGACGGTGGTGGCGGAGGCGGTGGCGGCGGCCTCGGACTCGGCGGGGTGCCGACCAGCACCTCACCGCTGAACAACGTCGCCGCGCGCGTGCCGACCGGTGAATCCAGTCCGCTGTCGGGTCAGCCGCGCACGAGTACCGCCAGCGCGGTGCCGCAGACCACCCGGGCGGGCACCTCGCCCATGATGGGCGGCATGGGCGCCGGTGCCGGCCGGGCCGGCGACGCCGGTGAATCCGGATCGGGCGCGGACCGCTCCAACCTCGTCACCGGTGCGCACGGCGACGAGGTCGTCGGACAGATCGAAGGCGTATCCATTCCGGTCGTCGGCGCCGTAGAGGTGGTCGAGGAATCGCCGGACAAAGCTCTCACACTCTGAAATATCCGGGGGAACAGGAGAATTGACATGACCACCAATGCATTCGAAGGTGTGCGGTTCGACGCGACGACGGCGCTGTCCGCCGCCGCGCAGCTGGACGCGCTCGCCGATCGCATCGAGAGCAGCCTGGGCGAGGAGCAGTCCAAGCTCGGCTTCGTCTCGGCCGGAGCGGACCAGGTCTCGGTGCGCGCCGCGCAGACGCTGACCGCGGTCGCGGACTCGTTCGGCGTCTCCACCGGCGCGGGCGTCACCGAGGTGCGGCAGCTCGCCGCGGCCCTGCGGGCCCAGTCGGTGCAGTTCGGACAGGTCGAAGAGCAGAACTCCCTCGGCTTCGCGGTCTGATCGGGACTGCCGCCGATGCTCGAGCCGACGAAACCCGGTTTCACGGGGGAAGTTTGGGAATCCAAACCCCCCGAGGAACTGGCCCGGGATCTGGTGACGGGGGCGGGCGCCGTGCCCGCCGCCGAAGCCGGTCTCGCCTGGGCCAGGTTGAGCGCGAACCTCGGTGCGGCGGCACTCGATTACGACCGCATCCTCGGCGTGCTGAGCAGCGCGTGGGAGTCGAAGAACAGCACCGCGTTCATCGAACGCATTCGCGCGCTGCGGGAGTGGCTCGCGCACTCGGCCGCTTCGGCGGCCGGGAACGCGGTCCAGGCCGAAACACACGCCGCCGCATACGAAATAGCCCGCCTGGCGATGCCGGACGCCGGTGACGTGGAGAAGCTGCGCCAGCTGCAGGAGATGCTGGAGAAGGTCGGCACCGCCCTGGGCGCGCCGATGCTCGCCAAGCTCGCCACCGTGGACGGCGATGCCGACGCGGCGAAAGCCGTTGCGGCACGGGTGATGCGCACGTACGAGGCGGCAACGGAGTCCCTGGCGACCCCGTGGGAACACCAGACGCCCCCGCCCATCACCGAGGGCATGAACACCACGGCCGCCCCACCGGCCGAGCCCGCTCCCGAAGCGCCCGCCGCCGCACCCGGCTTCCCCGGCGGCATCCCGAGCCTGAGCCTCGGCTCGATGCCCCTGGTGCCGGTGAACCTGGCGGCCCGCACCGCGACCACCACCAACTCCACGACGAAACAGACGGTGGTGCAACCGGTTACGGTGCAGTCGATGGGCTCCTCGATGCCCATGGCTCCCATGGCCGGCGCCCAGAACGGTCAGGACGAGGAGCACACGACTCGCGAAGGTTTGGCGGGCCCGCAAGCCAGCGATGCCGAACTCGGCCTCGCCTCCGGCATGCAGGTCGCGCCGTCGGTCCTCGGCGGCGTGGACCCGAACGCGCAGCGCTCGCCCGACATCGCGTTCTCCGCAGGCAGTACCGGCGCGGAGAACACGGCCCCGGGTCCGGCGGCGACGCGAACGGAGTCCGCCACATGATCACCCTGAGCAACGACGGCGTGATGGCGCTGGCCGCAGAGTTGGGCGTCCAGACCCTGCCCCTGGTCCTCGCGGTCGGCCCGCAGCAGACCACCCACGCGGAATGGAATGCGGCGCAGGAACGCGCCCGCGCCGAGATCCGCGCGGCCCGCCTGGTGGACGCACACGGTGACGTGACCGCCGACGCGGCCGAGTCCCTGTTCGTCCTGGCGCAGCCGGATCGGGAACTGGCGGCTCGGATCGTGACCCCGGACGGGCTGGTGCGGCTGTGCGTCGCCCGCCGCGGGGAGGCGCACGCGGTCGCGGTGCGGCGGGATGATCGGTTCACCATTCAACCGCTCTGGACCGATGGCTCCGGATCGTCTCTGGCGCGCCCGATTCTCGAGCTATTGGGCTCCTGCCCGCCCGCCGAGGTCGTGAACTTCAGCGCCACCGCCGCCGAGCTGGCCGAGCGTTTCGACGCTGCCGCCGCTGCGGCGGACTACACCAATGTCTTCTATGCCCTGGGCATGAACGAAACCGACGCTACCGCTTACGGTCTCGCGCTCGGTTCGTGTCATGCCCACGCCGAGGTGGTGGCCTATGCCTACACCGACGGCGTCACCGAACGATCTCCGGGAGCAGCGGTGGTGTACGACACCGCACGCGGTCGCATCGCATCCGCTCTCGGGGTCGCCCCGGATCAGCAACTCTGGTCCACGTTGACTCCGGGCACCGATCATCGCATCGCACAGGCGATTACAACGCTGATCGAATCCTTGCCCGGGCGGAGGTGGCTGCCGTGAACCGTACACAGCGGGGGGCACCTGATCCACTCCGAAAGGGTGATGTGAAGTCGCATCGCTCGTCCGAACAAGTACGAAAAGGATAGGTACATCATGAGCGGCGGCAGCCTGAACTCGAGCGACTCGAATGCGGTAGTTTCCAATCACGACCAGGCGGAAGCGGCCAAGAACCACATGGCCGATGTGATCGCGACCGTGCGTTCGGTCATCAGCAAGACCACCACTTCGGTGGACTCCGCCCGTCCGGGCTTCAAGGGTGCGGCCGCGGTGTCGTTCAACGCCGCCGCCGATGCCTGGGACCAGGAAGCTGTCCGGCTCAACACCAAGCTTGACGCCATCGAGCAGCAGGTGGGCACCGGTGTCGCTCAGTTCCGGAGCACCGATGCCGAGAACGAGGGCGGCTTCAAGCAGTACACCAGCCTCTGACCCACCGCTCGACTCTCGACAAATCTTCACTGGAGGTAGGAAAGACCATGTCCGACGAAATGCTGTATGACCCTGCGATTATCGGCCAGCTGGTGAGCGAGCTCCGGGAGAACTTCGGTCTCCTGGTGTCCGCCGGTACCGATATGGCCGAAGCCAAGACCCGCATCGAGGGCGCGTGGTCCGCGAACGCCCTCGGCGGTTTCCAGGCCGCCTACCAGAGCTGGCGTACCGAGTACGACGGCGGCGACGGTTCGGAAGGCTCGCTGCACACGCTGAACAAGATTGCTCAGCTGGTGGAGGACGCCCTGGGGCGTGCTCTGGGCGCCGACCAGAAGATCGGCGACGGTTTCGGCGCGTTCTGAGTTCCGACCGCGCAGTGCTCAACAGCGCACCTCTCCGGCGGAGGGGTGCGCTGTTCGCCGCTGATCGCCTGGATATTGTCGTGCGAGTAGTTCTTGTCCCCACGGAGGATCTGTGCCAGCCCAATTGACCACTCGTGCCCAGGTCAATGGGTACCGCTTTCTGCTGCGCCGATTGGATCACGCGCTCGTGCGTCGCGACGTGCGCATGTTGCACGATCCCATGCGCGCCCAGTCCCGTTCGTTGATCTCGGGAGCGATTTTGGCTCTCCTGGTTGTCGCGGGTTGCGCGATTCTGGCATTCATCAAGCCGCAGGGCTCCATCGGCGACGCCAATATCGTCATGGGCAAGGACAGCGGCGCGCTATACGTCGTGGTGCGGGACAAGAACGACAAGACCAAGATGACCCTGCACCCCGCCTTGAATTTGGCGTCCGCGCGGCTCATCGCCGAATCGGCCGATTCGCCGAAGTCGGTGAAGGACAGCAAACTCGACTCCGTGGCGCGTGGTCCCATACTCGGCATTCCGGGTGCACCGGGTGCGCTCCCGGGATCGGATCAGGGCGGGCGTTCGCGCTGGACGCTGTGCGACACGGTTCAGCTCTCGGCCACCGGCGGCTCGGCCTCGACCACGGGGTCCACGACGACCGCCATCGCGGGAGAACTGCAACTCGGTGACCGCATCAAGCAGGCCGATTCCGGCACGGCGATTCTGGCTACCAAGGAAAACAAGACCTTTCTGATCTACGACGGCAAGAAGGCCGAGGTGGATCCGCAGAATGCCGTCATGAAGGACGCGCTGAACCTGAGTGGTGTGCGCGCCCGCCCGATTTCTACCGGTCTGCTGGACGCGGCGGTATCGGTGCCCGCGCTGACCGCGCCTTCGATCCCGCAGGCCGGCCAACCCGGCCCGGGACGGCTCAATGGTGTGCCGATCGGCGGAGTCATCAAGGTCACCGGGATGGATGGCTCCGATGAGCCCGAACTGTACGTGGTGCTCGCCGAAGGCCGTCAGCGCATCTCGGCGTTCGCCGCCCAGGTCATTCGCAATGAGAACTCCCAGAACATGAGCGAGATCAAGTCCGTGACACCGGATCTGATCGCCAGTGTCCCGGTGGTGAGTTCCCTTCCGGTCGCGGATTTCCCGGCGTCCGCACCGAAGGTCATTACGGCCGAGGATAATCCGATTGCTTGCATCACGTGGGCGCGCGAAAGCGGCTACGGCCGTTCGGCTTCGGACGCCGCCGAGGGTCCGACCGACCGCGCCACGGTCAATCTGCTCGTGGGAACCAGACTCCCGCTGTCGGACAAGGCCGCACCCGTTTCCCTGGCTTCCACCGATACCACCGGTGACCGCATCGACGCGGTCTACGTGCCGCCTGCTTCGGGCGAGTTCGTCCGTGTCACCGGGGTGGAACCCGGTAGTCAGCGCCGCGACACACTCTTCTATGTCACGGACACCGGAATTCGCTACGGCATAGATGATTTGGAGACGGCCAAGATTCTCGGCCTCGGAACATCGCCGCGGCTCGCTCCTTGGGCGATCATCGGCGAACTGGTTCCCGGGCCTACGCTGTCCAAATCCGAGGCTTTGGTCCAGCACGACGTGCTGCCGACCAAGTGAACGATGTCCCCTGACTGCCACCGAGGTGGCAGCCAGGGGACATATCTGACGAGTGCACATTCACGTCGAACCGCATCCGCCAAATGTCGTCGGAACGTCAAATGCTGTACGTGTCCGCCTATTTGACGTTCTTGCGAAGGATGGGTACGAGCTTCTCCAGTAGCATCTGCTCGGAGCCGTCCGACCACTGCCGCATCGCGGCAACGGCGGCGGGATCATCCAGAACCAGCACCGACGCCGTGGTGGAGGATATGCCGCTCGGTAGATTCACCAAACCACCACCGCCCGCATCGCTGTCGCTGCGGACCGCCAGCACATAGCCGGAAGTCACCTGCTCCATCGCCTTGTAGTGTGCCGTCGAACCGCCCTCGATCGGACGAGGGTTGGGTTCGTCGCCACGGCGCAGATAGTTGGGGTTGTAGACGAAACCCAGGGCCTCCAGGAACTGAGCCTGTGGTCCGGGGCTGAGCTGGATGTCGACTGTGGCGTTGTAGCCACTCTTGCCGGAGACATCCACGATGACGATGCTCTTGCCCGCGAAGACTGGATTCTGCCCTTTCGCGTCCGGCAGGGTCTTGGGAGCTGCGGCAACGGTCGTGGTGGGGGCGGGCGCGGGTGGCGACGTGGAATCGCCCTGTGTCGCCCAGATGCCGATTCCCGCGGCCACCGCTATCACCGTCGCGGCAGCCGCGCCGATCAGCCATGGACGTTTGCCCGTGCTCGATTTCGACGGAGAGGTCGACGGCGAACCGGCTGCGGGAAGCTGTGTCCCGGTTTTGGTGCGAGGGTCGGGCAGTACCGAAGATGAATGAGTCCGTCCGACGGGAAGAGTTTGCAGATCGAGTCCGGAAACCCCGTACTCGAGTGCGGATTTGAGCGCGCTGGTGAATTCGTGGCAGGTGTCGAAACGATCCGCCGGATTCTTCGCCATGGCCACCGCGAGCACCTCGTCCACTGCCGGTGGCAGGGACGAATCCAAGTCCGTGATGCGCGGGATCGGCTCGTACAGGTGCCCCATCATCACCATGGCCGGTTGCGTTCCGGGATAGGGGTTCTGACCGGTAACCAGGCGGAAGAAGGAGCACGCCAGGCTGTAGATATCCGCGCGATGATCTACTCGCTGCCCGCTGAGCTGCTCGGGTGAAGCGTAGGCGATGGTCGCGACGAAACTGCCGGCCTGCGTCAGCTCATTGGTGTCTTCAGTGGACTTGGCGACGCCGAAATCGGTGAGTAGTACACGCTCTTCGCCGCCGTCGCCGGTCGAGAGCAGGAAGTTCGCGGGTTTGATATCCCGGTGCAGCATTCCCCGGCGATGCGCGTGGTCGAGTCCACGGCCCACTTCGGTGACTATATGCAGCACCCGCCACGGCGACATGGACTGTGGCGCCGCCTTGGCGGCGTCGGAAGCATCGATGCCGTTGACGTACTGCATGGCGATCCACAGCTGGCCGTAGTCCTCGCCGCGGTTGTAGATCGAGACGATATTCGGATGATCGAGCGCGGCAGCGAGATTGGCTTCGCGTTCGAAGCGGGCGCGGTATTCCGGGTCGGTGCTGTACTGGGCACTGAGCACCTTGATCGCATCCCTGCGCGGCAACTCGGGATGCTTGGCCAAGTACACCGTGCCCATGCCGCCGGCCCCGATCACGCGCTCGATGCGGTAGCCGCCGACAAGGGAACCCGGACCGATGCTCATTTTCGATTCCTCACAGGTACTGGCTCTTGGCGAGCAACGCGTATTGAGCGGCCGCGCGCTGGTGCACATCGCTCAGAGTCGAGCTGGCGACCCGGGCGACGTAACGGTCGTAGCGAATGGTGCAGAGGAAGCGATCCTTCGCGTCCCAGGCGGAGGAGAAACCGCCGGACTTCGGCTTCGGATTCTCGACACACGCCACGTCGCGCGTATTGGGCGGAGCCTCGACGGTCTTCGGCATCAATGCGTTGATATCCGACCACAGGGCGGCGGCACTGTCCGCGTCGCGAGTACGAAACATCAGTGCGCCTTCGGTTGTGGTGGCGATTCGGTCCACGCCGGCCTTGTCGAGCAACTGCTTCCACGTCCGCTGATCCGCGACGAAATGCAACCAGCCGCGCGGGGTACGAGAAGCCTCATCATTGGCATCCGGAGTGGCGAACTCGCTCTTGTGCAAGGTTCGGCGCAGCAAGCCGTCCGGGTCGTAGTCCTGACGCAGGGAATCGCGTGCGTTCAGCGGCGGCGATTGGGCGAGCAATGGCAGCTGCGCGGTGAACACCTGCTCGGCAAGTGTCTTCAGGGTGGCGAGCTCCGGCTTCGGTTGTTGAACGAAGACATTGACGACGTACTGCCCGTCCACGAGAGTGGCTGTCATGGATGCGACGCCGGGTCGCCAGTGGGCTCGAGCCCCCGGTCGTCCGTCGAGCGTTATATGGGTGTTCTGATCCGCTGCGATCGCGAAGTCGGCGGCTTCTATCTGCTCGCCAGCCGCGCGTGCCCTGCTCTCATCCGGGAATTGCAGCACCGTCACGTTGAACGAGGTCGCCTCGGGATTGGTATCGGCGCCGCCGAACGGCTTGAAGTTGCCCGAGTGGTCGTAGAAGACCGTGTCGACTAGCGGGTGGGTGCTAGCCGACGCGGTGAACCCGAACATGAAGTTGTTGGATTCCATGATGGGCTTGACTGCCGCGGCCAGGACATCGGTGGTGTGTAGCGGTGTTGGCAGCGCTTCGGCGACAACACCGTAGGCGAACCTCGGATCGACGTCCGCGCCGATGGCAACGGCGTCGCCGAGCCGCGCCATCGCGAGTTCCTTACCGTCCCACACTGATCGGGAGTAGGTGCTTCGGACATCGAGCGGATCTGTCGAGTAGTTGCCCACAGACAGTTTTCTGATATCGATCTCACCGGCTGCGGCGGAACCAGTGATGTCGCTGCCACAGGCCGTCAACACGACCGCGGTAGTCGCCACGATCGGCAGCGCGATGAGAGCCTTGCGCGCGGAACATCCAACAATGCTGAGCATCTTCACCCGGCAATCCCTACTTGTCGTTCGCGAGCATGGCGTACTGGGCGGATATCCGCTGGTATGCGTCTTGCTGCTGCTTCGACCAGGTCATAGCCACGAAACGTCCATTCGCGATGTAGCAGCTGAACGGGATCGTGAAGATGTTCGGGCCCTTGTATCGCGTGCACACCGCGGTCGGCAGTCCCGGCGGTGGGTCGATTCGATGGCTGAATCGATCAGCCCACATGTCCTGAACCAATTTGTTCGCGGCTACGGGATCGCGTGTGCGATAGAGCTTTACGGCACCGTAGCTGATGAGGTCGACGCCGGCACTGTCGAGAAGTGCTCTGTCCTGGTCGACTTCGGTAGACCTGTGAAGCGAGCCTGCCGCACTCAAGACGCCTTCGAACGCGGCTGCGAGGTTGTCTCCCTTGGGGCGCAAGAGGGTGATCCGCATCATGCCCGTCGGATCGAAAGGGAGCTCGGATAGCTTGTCCGGGGGTGTCGGCTGAAACTTCTTCAACCGCTCGACAGTGACGGCGATCGCCTTGTCTACGAGATTGAGCAGCAACGGTTGGTCGGAGACGTCGATCTGCGAGTTCTCACTGTTGTAGACAAAGGTGTTGATGACATATCGACCGACGGCATACCAGGAAGCCAACGCCTGGGACTCTGGCTTCCAGGTGATATGCGCGGTCGGGAACGTCGACGACGCCGCAGGCTCAGAGCCTTCCGGCTTGTTGAAGCCGCTGCGTGCGAGCGCGCCCGCGGCTGCCGCAGCGGAACTCTCGCTGTCGAAAATCATGACGGAGTTGGTCAGCGCCGTGGCGATGCTCCGATCGGCATGCGTTTGCGCCGAGGTGTGGAATCCGCCGACAAGTCCGGCGGTGTTCGCGTCGAACTCGGTTGCGTTCAGCCAACCGAAAATCGCTTCGTCATCGAAGGATCGAACGCTGGTGAAGGGGCCGCCGACGTCGGCGAAGAAGGTAAGTGCCGGGTCGATCTCTTTCGGCAGCGGCAACACGTCCGCGAGTCGTAGAGCCTCGAGTTGACGGGCCATTACCCCCGCGTCATTCGCCGCCAGCACTTGGGGCTTGGTGTTGTAGTTCCCGGTGTCGAGCTTGCTGAGGTCGACGGGTACAGGGCCTGGCTCGCTGGCCGCAGATTCGGATCCGCAGCCGGAGGCCGCCAGCACCGTCAGCGCCGCGACGGTGGCCACCATCGCGCGTAGTCGGTGCGCCTTCGGTCTCGACAGACTTACGCCATGCAGCATTTCGAACTTCCCCCCGAATACCCTCCACCGGTCGAACTTCCGGCCGGTGTGCAGAGTGTACTGGGCCGGTGGGCGATGACGCGCACCGCGGCGATAGGCCTCGGTGTCGCACTGCCCCGGCCGTAGATGAAGGACTCTGTGCCCACGAATTCGTACCTTGCGGGCTCCACCACTCGTGCCGCCTCACATGTACTGGCTCTTGGCTAGCAGCGCGTACTGCGCGGCAGCACGTTGCTGGGCGTCGGTCAGTTGGGCGCTGGCCACCCGGGCCACGTACCTGTCGTAGCTGACGGTGCAGAGGAACCGGTCGCTGGCGTCCCAGGTCTGCAAGACGTTCCCGGAGCGTTTGGGCTTCGGGTTCTCGGCGCAGGTGATGTCACGAGAGTTGGGCGGCGCCCCAGCCGGCTGGGGGTACAGGGCGTCGATCGCCGTGTGGAGGGAGCGAGCGGCGGTGGCGTCACGCGCCCGGAACAGGATCGCGGTCTTCTTGGTCGTCGCGATGTAGTCCACGCCGCTGGAATCCAGCATGGGCTCCCACACCCGCTGCTCCGGCACGAAATGCAGCCAGCCACGGGGGGTTCGGATCGCGTTGCTGTCGGCGTCCACCGCGAGGCCGTCGTTCAGGCTCAGCGTCCGGCGGGCGACGCCGTGGGGATCGGGAGGCTGCAGCAGTGAGTCGCGGGGGCTCAGAACCGGCATCCGCTCCAGCAGGGGGATCTGGGCCGCGAAGACCCGCTCGGCGAGGCTCTTCAGTTCCGGCAGGTCCGCGGTCGGCTGTTGGACGAACACGTTGATCAGATGGCTTCCGTGCGACACCGTCGCGGCCAGGGATGGGACGCCCGGCCGCCAGTGCGCTCGGGCCGTCGGCAGGCCGTCGATGGTCACGCGGGCATTCACGTCGGGCGCGACATCGAAGTCGGCAGCCTCGATCTGCTCGGCCGCGGTCCGGGCACTCTCATCATCCGGGAATTCCAGGACGGTGATATTGAACGACGTCGCTTCGGGATTCGTGTCCGCGCCGCCGAACGGCTTGAAGTTGCCGGTGCTGTCGTAGTACGTGGTGTCGACCAAGGGATGGGTGCTGGCGGCCGCCGAGAAGCCGTACAGCATTCCGGTCGCTTCCAGAATGGGCTTCGCCGCCTCGGTCAGCACAGTTGTCGTATATGTGGGTGTGTGAAGGAGTCTGGACAGCAGGGCGTGCTCGAACTTCTCGTCGACATCCGATCCGATGACGACATGATCGACCAGACGGGAGAAATCGAGCATCTCGCCGGCCGCGACCGAGTGACGGGGCTTGCCTCGATACTCTGCCGGATCAGTGTTGTAGTTACCCACGTCCAGCTGTCGGATATCGATCTCGCCGGGGGAGGGGAAGCCGTCGATGTCGCTGCCGCAGGCGGCTAGCGACGCCGCTAGGACGAGCGCGCCCACGGCCTTGGCGCGCCGCCGATGTGCGTGACTCCACATTGGTTTGCCCTACCTGTCGTTCGCCAGGATCGCGTACTGCGCGCTGACGCGCTGGTACGCGTCTTGCAGGTGGTATGACCACACCTGGGCCGCGTAGCGGCCGTGTGAGACGTAGCAGTTGTAGGGGAACTCATTGGTGGCCGGGCCGCGATACTTGAAGCAGAGGGCCGTGGGGAGACCCGGGGGCGGGTCTATCCGTTGCTGGAACTTGTTGGCGGAGAGGTCGGTGATGAAGGTTCGGGCGGATTGCGTGTCTCGGGTGCGGGTCAGCTCGCCGGCGCCGTAGCCGACGTAATCCGCGCCGGCACGGTCGAAGATCGCGGCGGTTTTCGTGTCGTCCACCCAGCGGTGCAGGGCGCCGTGGGTGGTCAGCGTGCCGTCGAAGGCCGCGGCGGTTTTGTCGCCGTTCGGGCGGAGGAGGGTCAGGCGCATCAGGCCCTGAGGATCGATCGGGAGGGAGGCGAGTTTGTCGGGCGGCGTCGGCTCGAACGTGCGCAGGCGGTCCGACAGCACGGTGACGGCCCTCTCGGCGAGGGCCACCAGGGATCCCTGGTCGGAGATCTTCAGCTGGTTTTTCACGTTGTCGCGGACCAGGGTGTTGATCACGTACTTTCCGGTGGCATACCAGGACGCCAGGACCTGGTAGTCGGGGATCCAGGTCAACTGTGCCGACGAATAGCGTTGGGGGACAGCGGGTTGAGCCTTGCTGTTGTCGTTGAAACCTTTGCGACCGAGCGCGATAGCGGCCGCAGCGGCCGCGTCGTCGCTGTCGAAGACCATGACGGCGGCCGTGATTCCGAACGCGATGTCGGTGTCCTCGTTGGATCGTGCGGAGGTGGAGAAGCCCGCTACCAGGCCCGCGGCGTTGGCGTCGAACTCGGTCTTGTCGAACCAGCCGAAAATCGAAGCGCTGTCGAACGAGTCCGCACCCGTGAACGGCCCGCCGCCGGTCGAGCCGTAGGTCAGCGCCGGGTCGATGTCCTGCGGCAGGGGCATGGCGTCGCCCAGGCGCAGCGCCTCCAGGTTCCTGGCCATCTTCGCCGGATCCTTGGCCGCCAGGACCTGCGGCTTCGTGTCATAGCTGCCGGTGTCGAGTTTGCTCAGGTCGATGTTCGGAACCGGCTCGCCCGCATCGGATTCCGAGCCGCAGCCGGTGACCGCCAGCACCGACACGGCCAGTGCGGCCGCGACCGTCGCGCGCAGCCGTCTCCCCGCCGACCTGCGCCGGACGTCGTTGTACCGCATGTGTGTATCCCCCACCGAACCGCCTACCCGGTCGCACGTCCCACCGGTGGGGCGAGTCTACTGGGTGGGCGCGGGCCCGCGTCCAGCGTACGGTGGCCGGCGACTTCTCTCGTCTTGCCGAAACCGGCGCGGTCGATATTCTCTAGAACCGTTGAGTTGATCAGCGGGGGAGCGAATTTCGTGCGTAGGGCATTGCGGGGTGGGCTGGTCGCGGCGTTGGTCGCGGGTGTGGTCACCGTCACAGCGTGTGGGTCGGATCCGGGTGGGGGGCCGCCGGATCCGGTGGTCGACCTCGGGGCGCTGGACGTGGGCGGATACCGGACCGAGCCGAAGGACTACGCGCCGAAAGACCATCGGTCCGTCGCGCGGATCTTCGAGGCCGAGCGGCTCGGGGCGATGGTTCCGGTGCCGTCGGAACTGGATGCCCGGTTGCGGTTCAATCGGGGCGGGGACATCCACGCGTTCCTGGAACCCGACGTCACCCACCCGAGCCCCATGTACACGTGGCTGAAGAAGGACGGATTCGCCCAGGACGCAGCGGGTTTCGTCGCGGGGTTCGCGAGCAGCGGGCGGTCCGAGTCCGACGAGCGCATCTCCTTCGCGCTGTCGGTCTCGGTGCTGCTCTTCGAATCCGAGCAGCAGGCCGCGGCAGCCGGAACGGCGCTGGCCGCGCGCGGGTGGCAGGCCGAGGCGAGCAAGGTGGTGGCGCTGAGTTCGGCCCGGCATCCGCGGGCGGTGGTCTCGTGGCAGCCTGAGGCGCAGGTGCTCACATCCTGGTACGCGACGGGGAAGTTCGTCATCGTGGCCACGGCGGACAGCCGGGAGAACCGCACGCTGAAGATCTCCGATCAGGACCTGCTGTCCACGCTGGCCGACAACGGCACGGCGGCGGTCGCCGAGCGGGTTCGCTCGTTCGAGCCGACGCCGCCGGACCAACTGGACACCGTCCCGCTGGATCCCGAAGGACTGCTGCGGATTTCATTGCCGCGACCCGAAGGGGACGAGTTCCGAATGCTGCCCGGCGTCTACGAGCCGACCGCCTTCGTGCACCTGAGCGAGGACGCGGACAAGGCGCGGAAGCGACTGGAGGAGTTCGGCGTCGACCGGGTGAGCGTCAACGGCTCCTGGCTGTATCGGACGCGGGACGCGGCAGCCGCCGAGGGGATGCTGGCCGAGGAATCCGCGGGGAAATTCCGGGTGGCGGTGAGCCCGCCCGCCGGGCTGTCGAACGCGAAATGCACCAAATACCGCGGGCCGGAGGAGAGCACCTACCCGTTCTACTGCTACGTGCGCTTCGGCCGGTACATGGCCATGTCGTGGGGACTGCAACTACCCGATGTCCAGCAACGCATTTCGGCCCAGTACACGCTGCTCGCCCGGAACAAGTAGGGGAGCGATCCTGATGTCTGCGCGCAGAACACTGTCGAGACTGATTCCGGGGCTCCTGTCAGCGCTGCTGCTGACCGCCTGTGCCGGGGTGCCCGGCACGCCGGTGGCCGGTGAGATCGACGTCCGCACCATCGATGCCGGTTCCTATCCCACCGACCCGCTCGACTACCGCATGGTGTGGGAGCACTATCCCAACAAGACCGCGGACCTGGCCGCCATCCGGCTGGCCGGATACGTCCCCACCGGAACCGAGATCGATCCGGAGTTGCGGTTCCGGCGCAACGGGAGTCCGATCACCAACGTGTACGCGGGAGCGCAGTTCCTGCTGAAAGCCGATGTCCCGATCATCGAGCGCAACGGAATGCTGTTCGGGTTCACCATGTCCGCGGCGTCCACGCCGCGGCAGAACGGGGACGCGGCCGAGCAGATCGAGGTCAACGCGCTCGATTCGGCGGCACTGGAACCGAATTCGATCTCCGTGCATCTGACCGTGCTGCAGTTTCCGGACGGGAACGCCGCGGCCCGCGCGGTCGTGGAGATGGAAGCCGCCGACTTCGCCGTCGCGGCGGAGAACGTTCCGGTGACCCTGGACCGGTATCCGGACGCGAAATCGCACTGGCGGCCCGGTGTTCCGACCTTGGGCGCGCTGGCGGCCCACGGGAACTACCTGATCAACGTCTTCGTGAAGCGCCCCACCGCCGAACTCGGCGACCTGACCGCACTGGCGCAGAAGACGCTGGACGCACAGATCCCCCTGCTGGATCAGCTGCCCCCGCTCTCCTCGCGCGACGTCCTGCGTTTGGACTACGACCCGCAGGGCATGATGCGGCGAATTCTGCACCCCGACAAGTACGTGACGCCGTACTTCGGGCGGGAGGGCGTCTACACCCCGCGCGCCTACCTGCACACCACCGACGATCAGGAGCAGACGCGCCGGGTGCTGGAGAGCGCCGGGGTAGACGCGGTGGCCGAACTGAATTCGTTGCAGGACACCACTTTGATCCGGGCACGTGACAGCGACGCCGCCGCTGCGCTGCTGAACGACTTCAAGAGCAATCGCACCGACTCGGCCGACGCCCCGACCGGCGTTCCCGACACCTTCTGCCATCGCTACGTGCGGTACCCCACGATCCGCTCGCTGGACGAGTTCCACTGCTACGTGCGATACGACCGCTACGTCGGCATCGTCCAGGCCACCCAGCTCCCGGACGCGCAGCAGAAGGCAGCCGCCCAATACGCGCTGCTCGCCAAGAGCGCGTGGATGTAGGTGCCGGACATGACAATTCAACCCGGAGCGGTGCTGGGCGGATACCGCCTCGATCGCGTGCTCGGCGCGGGCGGCATGGGGACGGTGTATCTTGCCCGCCATCCGAGCCTGCCGCGGTGGGACGCGATCAAGGTGCTGGGCGCGGAGTACTCCGCCGACCCGGAGTATCGCTCCCGTTTCACGAGGGAAGCCGATCTCGCCGCTGCCCTGGATCATCCGAACGTGGTGGCCGTGCACACCCGCGGTGAGACCGACGGGCAGCTGTGGATCGCCATGCAGTACGTCGAGGGCACCGACGCCGCCGCCGCGCTCGAACACGATCCGGTGTCGATGACGCCCGCGCGGGCGCTGCGCATCGTGACCGAGGCCGGACGGGGCCTGGATCACGCGCACCGGCGCGGGCTGCTGCACCGGGACGTCAAACCCGCGAACTTCCTGCTCTCCAGTACCGACGGTGACGCGGAGCGGGTGCTGCTCACCGATTTCGGAGTCGCCAAGTCCACGGCGGACGCGGTCGAGATCACCCGGACCGGAAAGTTCGTCGCCACCATCGCCTACGCCTCACCCGAACAGCTCGAGGGGCACCGGCTCGACCACCACGCGGACGTCTACGGCCTGGCGTGTGCGTTCTTCAAGCTGGCGACGGGACGCAATCCCTTCCCGGGCACCCAGCCCGGGCCGGTCATGATGGCGCACCTGTTCGAGCCGCCGCCCCGGGTCACCGAGCTGCGGCCGGAACTGCCGGCGGCGGTGGACGAGGTGCTCGCGGTCGCCATGGCGAAGCATCCCGAAGGACGATTCCACAGCTGCCACGAATTCACTCGGGCTTTGGAAGCTGCCATGGTGCAGGGGGTTTCGCCGCTCGTGACTTCGACCGACAGGGGTTTCCACACGATCCCGGCGGGCACCACGCGGACAGGAAAGCCGGATCCGGCCACCGTGCCGTCGGCTTCCGGTGTGCCGCCGCGGAATGCCACTGCGACATCGCGATCCGAGGGTGCCAAACCGGATCGCCGCCGAAACCGTTGGATCGCAGCGGGTGCGGGAGCGGTAATCCTCGCCGCGGCGGCTGGAACGGGTGCGTGGGCGATTCGCGGCGACGACCCCGTCGCGGTCCCGCCCGGATCCACGACGACCGCGGCCGCCCCGCCGCACACCACCGCCGAAGCGCGGCAGCAGAATCCGGCGTTCGCGGGCAAGGTCATCGCCGCGGTGGACATCATCGGAGAGGGCGGCCGGGAAGGCGATGTGGATCTGCACCTGGAACCGAGCCCCCAGGCCGCCTTCCTCGAGGCCCTCGGCTTCACCTACAACCTGAACTGCCGGCGCACCGGCGACGAGCCCACCCCGCGCCCGGTGACCCGCGACAGCCAGAACCCGGCCGAGCTCTCGGACATCCGGTCCGGATACATCCTCGCCGTTCGCAGCGATGCCGCCGCGAAAGGCGGTGGCAGCCAAACGAATCTGCCCCTGAGCATCACCTTGCGCGAGGCGGCCGTCGTGGTCCTGGACGACCCGGCCGCCGTCGAGGCCTTCCGCCACTGGACCGACGCCTCCGAACAGATCCTGCTCGATAAACTCGTGCCGGCCCTGCGGCGCGGCGTCCGATAGCTCCGCGGTCCGGGCGGGCCGCACCGGGAGCTCGACCCGGTGCGTGAGGTTGCTCTGCCTCGGCCGACGAACCTCGGTCCGGCGGTCCGGCCGGGCCGCGCACTCGGGATGGCGGTGAACCCCGAATCAGCTCCGGACAGCCATCTTCGGGCGGCCCGCCGTGGCGTCCGCGATCAGTAGCGAGCCGGTTGCGCCGCCCCGATATAGCGCTGCTCCGCCGGCGTCGTCACCAACTGCGCCGTCGTCTTGGTCGCCGGGGTGTGCACCGTCACCGTGTGGGGTGCGTTGCGGTGCTGCATGATCGTCACGTCCGCGTCGGGCTGGTAGCCCGGGGGCACGCCCTGGTGCAGAGTCACCACGGTCGCCGAGCCCGGGGGAGCGGTGGCGGGTACGCCGTCGAAGACGATCACGGTCGCTGCCGGGTTCGGGGTGCGGGCGGTCATCGTGCTGTGGCGTGAGCTGTGGGTGACCGAGGACGCCAGCGAGAGCGCGTGGGACGCACCGACATTCGCGATCATGTGCTGCCACGCGCCGGGGCGGGCGGTGTGCACCACCGCGCCCGCGCCCAGGGCGATGGCGCGCAGGATGACCTGCTGGGCCAAGTGCAGGTCGGAGATGATGTCGATGCGGCGCGAGCCGTTGCCGATCAGGGGTACGGCCACGCCGCTGCCGGTGGCGTCCGCGCCGATGAGCTGGCCGCAGCCCGCGGTCGGGACCGCGATCTCGGACAGCGCCTCGATCGGGCCCTGGTAGCCGCTGGGCCGAATCTCCTGCGCGCCATAGGAAAGAATGTCGGCCAGGGCCCACAGCTGGCGGCGGGGGAGTTCGAGCAGGCCCGGGACCGGCGGCTCCTCGACCGGCTGCTGGGTGTCGTAGCGGACGCGGGCGTCCACCTCGATGGCCTCGAACCGCGCGTCGGCGTCGGCCGTCGGGCGCAGGCGCACGGTCACCGTGGTGGCCAGGCTGCGCACCGCCCAGATCTTGGCCAGGCCGTCTAGATTGAACAGCTGGGGATCGATCTGGAAGCTGGTCAGGTGAATGCCGTTGTACTCGAGCGAATCCGGGTGCTCGATGAACTCCTCCAGCGGAATGCCGCGGGTGAGTTCACGACTGGCCAGGGTCATCTCGGCGGTGGTGAGCACCGAGGCCGTGATGCCGCGGGCGGCAAGGCGATTGGCGACCCGGCGGGTGCCGATGATCGCCGAGCGCAGCGCGCCCTCGGGGCCGCCGCCGCGATTCTGCACCGCCTTGTTGTTGGTGAGCGGGTTCAGGCGCAGCACCAGCCACACCGTACGGTGCGCGATGGCCGGTAGCGGGCCGAGGATCTCGTCGTACAGGTGGCCCAGCGGCGCGATGCTCGACGCGTAGCCGGACAGCACCGCCTCGGTGCTCGCGGTGCGGGTGCCGTTGCTGATCACGTCGACCGAATCCAGCTCGACATCGTATTGCCGCAGGCAGGAGGCGATTTCGGCGAGCGGAAGCACCTGGTCGGTGCTGAGCGAGCCGCGCCGCAGCAGCGTCAGGGTGTCCGGCGGATTGTCGATGCGCAGCATCGTGGTGAGCAGCGTTCCGTCCCAGCGCAATCCGTAGCTGCCGCCCTCGGGCAGCGGCACGTCGAACTGGGTGCCCTCCTCGACGTCGCGGCGCGTGGCCTGCCGCCAGCGGAAGCCCGCCCAGCGGCCCAGGCGCAGGCCGATCGGGACGCCGCGGAAGGGGGACAGGAAGATCAGGGCGGGGATCCCCCCGGCCAGGGCCGCTGCCCACCAGGGGGCGTCGAGCATGACGGCGATGAGCGAGGTGAGCACGCCGAACAGCGCGACCGGAATCACCAGCCGCAGCGGCAGCATGCGGAACAGCCACATCTCGTCCGACCGCAGTTCGGCGGGCGGGCGCTGCGGCGCGGGCGGCGGTTCCGCTGGCGCCTGCGGCGCCGGACGTTCTTCTGTAGCGACCCCGGATCCCCGGTTCGGGACGTCGTTCACAAGTGTTCCCCCTAGCTCTAACTCACTGCCGACGCCAAGCCTAGCGAGGTGAGCATGGTGGCCAAGGCCGCCTTCATATCCGGGGCTTCGATTCGCATGAGCACCGCCTCGTCGACCGCGCTCAGATCGATGGATTCGTCGTTGGCCAGTCGGAATTCGCGCTCTTCCTCGGCCGCCTCGATGAGATTTCGAATGAAGCGGCCGTTGCCGGCCACGTCGACGCCCCGGCGCGGCTGCCCGCTCTGATCGGTGCTCTCGAGGTCGTAGAGCCGGCGGCAGGTCTGCACCAGCTGGCCCAGCGCCTCGTCCGTGAGCTCGGAATCGCGCTTGTTCGAGATGACCCGGCCGATGTCGCCCAGCTCCTCGGCGGAGTAGGACGGGAACTGCAGGCGCTTGGCGAAGCGCGAGGACAGACCGTCGTTCGCCGCCAGGAAGCGGTCGATCTCGCCGTCGTATCCGGCGATGATCACCACCAGGCGGTCGCGGTCGTTCTCCATGCGTGCCAGTAGCGTGTCCACCGCCTCGCGGCCGAACGCGTCGCCGCCGGAAAGACCCTGCTGGATCAGGGTGTACGCCTCGTCGATGAACAGCACGCCGTCCATGGCCGAGTCGATCAGCTTCTCGGTCTTGATGGCGGTCGAACCCAGGTGCTGGCCGACGAAGTCCGAGCGCTTGGACTCGATCACCTTGTCGGTCTTGAGGATTCCCAGTCCGCAGTAGATCTTGGCGACCACGCGGGCGATGGTGGTCTTACCGGTTCCGGGCGGGCCGGTGAAGGCCAGGTGCTGGCCGCGCGCGGAGCTCGACAGGCCCTTCTCGGCGCGGATCTTCGCCAGCTGCGCGCTCGACTGCAGCTTGGCCACCTGGGTTTTCACCGCGGTGAGACCGATCTGCTTGTCGAGTTCGGCGCGCGCCTCGGCGAGCACGCGCTTGGCGCGGTCCTCGTGTTCGGCCTGCTGCTTCTCCGCCAGCGACGGCGCCGATGCCGGATCCCACTTGTCGGTGCGGGCGTCGATCACCTCCTGGGAGGTGATGGTGATGCGGTAGGTGCGGTCGCGCATCGCCGCGGCGTTGGCCTCGAAATCCGGGGCCTGGGAGTAGACCTTCTCGAACAGCGACTGCGCCTCGTCGGCATTGCCGCTCTCGCGCAGGCTCAGGCCGCGGCAGAACATGGCGGCGGTGCGCGCGGCCGGAATCGGGCCCGCTTCGGCCTTTTCCATGCGGCGGATCGCCTCGGCGAACAGGCCCAGCTGCGCACAGGCTGTGCCGACCATCACATGCGCGCCGGCCGCGAGGTACGGATCCTCCCATTCGGCCGAACCGGCCAGAATGGTCATGACGTCGGGCCAGCGCTGGGTGTTGTAGTGCAGAATGCCGCGAATGTAGCTGGTGATTCGCCCGTCTACCGCGTAGTCCGGATCCGAGTTGCGCCCGCGGCGGTAGGCCTCGAGCTCGTCGAGCACGCGCTCGGCCTCGTCGAACTGCTTGTCGGTGATCAACTGTGCGGCGTACGCCAGGTGGATTTCGGTGTAGCTGGCGAGGGGATAGTCGATGTAGAGCCCGGGCAGGAATCGTCCGGCCAGCACCCTTGACGGGAGGCCGAGACGGCGCTGTTCCCGGGACAGGGTCTCGGAGCTGGTCTTGTACAGGTTGTACAGAACGTCCTTGGTCACCTCACCGGCGACGGCCCGGCCGAGCCAGGCGTCGCACATGGTGGGATCCCACTCGGTCGCGCGCTGGAACGCCAGCTTCGCGTACTCGAGGTCCCGATTCGATTCCTGTCCGTCGATGCTCAACCCCAGTGACAGCACCCCGGCATCGAAGGCGCGCTGGGCCTGGCGAGTGTCGATCATGCTAGTCGAACCCCGAATTCGTTGAACCTGGTTGGGCTTTCGTTCACATTCCCCAGCCACACGTGCTCTTCGCACAGTTGCGGACAGTCGGATACATTATGGTTAACCGCCCTGGGCGGGCAACTGTTGAGACGTTAGGGGCAGTTCAGCAAGTGACAACAGCACCTTCGATCGGCGGCCTGGGAGCCGCCGAACCCGAATTGTGCCGAGTGTCCGTCATCGGGGGGAATACCCAGCTCGACGTCGGGCTGCCGGCAAACACGCCAATCGCAGCATTCATCGACGATCTCGTGAAATTGATCGAATCCCGCAACCCGGAGCCACTGGGTAGCGAAGACGGGGGGACACCGCTTCAGCCGCAGCACTGGACGCTGGCCAAACTCGGGCGCGACATGATCGCGCCGAGCCAGACGCTCAACGACGCCGAGATCTTCGACGGCGAGCTGCTCGTACTGCGCGCGGTCGCCGCGAAGGAAGCGCCCGCGCTCTTCGACGACGTGATCGACGCCGTATCCCGGCTCACCGCAGAGGAATTCCGGGGCTGGTCGGCGGGCTCGGCCCGCTGGACCGGACTGGCCGCGGCGATCTTCGCCACACTGTTCGCGCTGGTGCTCGGCGCGTTCGCGCGCGGTGCGGGCGACGCGTTCGTGGCCGCGGCCATGTTCATGGGCGGGGCGATCGCGGCACTGGTGGCCGCGGTCATCACCGAGCGCAAGTATCAGGACGAGCTCACCGCCACCGTGCTCACCCTGCTCATGCTGCTGCTGACCTTCGGCGGCGGCGCGCTCATGGTGCCCGGCGACCTGGGCAGTCCGAACGCGCTGCTGGGGGCCACGGCCACGCTGCTCATGGCGATCGTCGGATACCGGCTGATCCGCGTGGGCGCGGCCGTCGTCGCGGCGGGGGTGACGCTCTCGATACTGATCGGCGGCGCGGCCGCGGTCCGTATCGCCTGGGATGTGGGCCTGGCCCAACTCGGCGGCGGCGCACTGGTCGTCGCGCTCATCGTGCTCTCCTCCGTGCCGCGACTGGCCGCCACCCTGGCCCGGCTGCCCGTGCCGCCGGTGCCCACCGCGGGCGCGGCCATCGACCCGGCCGACCACGAACCACGGCCCACGATCGAGGGCATCGGCGCCATCGGCGCGACCGTGCTGCCCTCGGCCCACGGGCTCGGCATTCGCGCGCGCACCGCCAACCAGTTCCAGACCGGCATGGTGGTCGGCAGCACCCTGGGTGCGGTCGTCGGCGCGCTGCTGGCCGCGGATCCGCTGGGATCGCCGCGCTGGCAGGGCATCACGCTCGCCGTCGTGGTCGCCATCATCCTGTGCCTGCGGGGTCGGTCCTTCGCGGACCTCACCCAGGCCTGCGTGCTCATCGTCGGGGGCATGAGCACCTTCGCGGGCCTGCTGGTGCTGCTGGCGCTCAGTGACAATCACAAGCTGTTGCTCTCGGCCGGATTGCTGCTCATCTTCGCGGTGTGCGCCATCGGGTTCGGGGTCATCGGCCCGCACATCGAGGTGACCCCGGTGCAGCGGCGCTTCAACGAGATCTTCGAATACGGCCTGATCGTATCGATCATCCCGCTGGTGCTCTGGCTCACGGGCGTCTACTCGATGGCGCGGAACATATGAGCGGGCGATTCACGAACTGGGCCCGAGTGGTCTGCGCCACAGCCGTTCTCGGCGCCGCCCTGATGGGACCGGCGGCCGGGGCCGGCGCACGGCCGATGGCGACGGTGTCGCCGCCGGTCGCCGATCTCGGGTTGCTCGGTGAGGCACAGGGTTTGAGCGGCAAGCCCGCTCCGCTGGTGACCACCGAGAAGCACGGCATCTGCATCGAGGGCACGGTCGGCACCGCGGTGGACACCGGCGACGGCCGAAAGGTCAAGCCGGACGGCATCGTTCCGCGCGACGAGCCGGTCTCGCAGAAGGTGCTCAACCTGCCGGCGGCGTGGAAGTTCGCCACCGGCAAGGGACAGAAGGTCGCGGTCATCGACTCCGGGGTGAACCGGCATCCGCGGTTGCCCGCGCTGCAGGCGGGCGGGGACTACGTGTCCGCCGACTCCGACGGCACCTGGGATTGCGACGGGCACGGAACGCTGGTGGCCGGGATCATCGCCGCCCGGCCCAGTGGTGACGACGCCTTCGTCGGCGTCGCGCCGGACGCCGAGATCCTCTCGATTCGGCAGTACAGCATCGCCTATCGGGAGAAGGACAAGAAGGGCGACGCTGCCCCCGGCAGCATCACCGACAGCGGGTACGGCAGCACGCTGACCATGGCCGCGGCCGTGGTGCGCGCGGTCGACATGGGCGCGACGGTCATCAACATCTCCGAGGTCGCCTGTTCCGGCGCGTCCGGCGACAGCGCCGACGGATCGCTCGGCGCCGCGGTGCGCTACGCCTACGAACGCAACGTGGTCGTGGTCGTGGCGGCGGGCAATACGTCCAACAAGGGTTGCGGCACACAGAATCCGGGCAACGGCGGCTGGGGGCAGGTGAGCACCGTGGCCACCCCCGCGTGGTTCACCCCGTACGTGCTCAGCGTCGGATCGGTGCAGGACACCGGCGGGCCCTCCAGCTTCAGCCTCTACGGGCCGTGGGTCGGGGTCGCCGCCGTCGGCACCAATATCGTCTCGCTCGACAACAAGCCGGGCGGCACCGGGCTGATCAACGGACTGCCCGGGGACAAGGGCGGATTCGTGCCGATCAACGGCACCAGCTTCGCCGCGCCCTACGTGGCCGGGCTCGCCGCGCTCATTCGCGAGCAGCATCCCGAATACACCGCGCAGCAGGTCATGGACCGCATCACCCGCACCGCGCACGGTCCCGGCACCGGCCGGGACGATCGCATGGGCTACGGGCTCATCGATCCGCTCGCCGCGCTGACCGCGAAACTGCCCGCACAGCACGTGAGTACGGGCGCCGATCAGGCCTTCATCTTCCCGGAGCCGCAGGCGCCGGAGGGACCCGCGCGGTTCCCCCGTCTCGTGGCCGTCATCGGGTCCATCGTCTGCCTCGCCGCGCTGGGAATCGGTCTCGCCATCTCGATTCCGTTCCGCCGCGCGCACCGCGACGACGAGCTGCCCGACCTCGATTAGCAAGGACCGGAGAAACATCCATGGCTACCGAAGGATTCGTACGCAGGCCACGTATCGCCCCGCCCCGCGCACCCGGCGGTGAACTCGCGCTCACCGCGCCGCCGGAGATTCCGCGCGCGGTGCCCGCACCGCTGATCCAGAAGCTCATGCCGGTGATCATGATCATCGCGATGGTCGGCATGATCGCCATGATGGCGATGATGGGCCGGTCCATCCTGACCAACCCGTTCATGATGATGTTCCCGCTCATGATGGTCATGTCCATGGCCGGCATGTTCATGGGACAGCGCGGCAACAACAAGGGTTCGGCCGAGCTCAACGAGGATCGCAAGGACTACTTCCGCTACCTGGACCAGACCCGGCGCGAGGTGCGGCGCACCGCGCAGAAGCAGCTCGAGACGCTGGTGTGGAGTCATCCGGAACCGGCGGATCTGCCCTCGGTGGTCGGGACCAGGCGCATGTGGGAGCGCAGGCCCAACGATCCGGACTTCGGGCACGTGCGCGTCGGCATCGGAACCCACCGGCTCGCGGCCAAACTCGCCCGGCCCGAGACCGGGCCGCTCGAGGATCTCGAACCCGTCTCCACGGTGGCGCTGCGCCGGTTCGTGCGCACGCATTCGGTGGTGCACCATCTGCCCACAGCGGTGTCGCTGCGCGCCTTCCCGGCCATCAACGTCGAAGGGCCGGTGGAGGATTCGCGGGCGCTGGTGGCGTCGATGATCATGGAGCTGACCGCGTTCCACGGGCCCGACCACGTCGCGGTCGCCATCGTCTGCGCCGAGCCCGACGACCCGGCCTGGTCCTGGGCGAAATGGCTTCCGCACATTCAGCATTCGGCTCATCGAGACGGCATGGGCGCGGCCCGCATGATCTACCGTTCGCTCGGCGAGCTGGAGACCGCGCTCGCGGAGGATCTGCTCGAACGCGGGCGGTTCATGCGCAATCCGCAGCCCACCGCGGGCCGGCTGCACCTGGTCGTGGTGATCGACGACGGGTACGTGAACGGGACCGAAAGGCTCATCAGCGAATCCGGGCTGGACGCGGTGACGGTTATCGACCTCAGCTCCACCGACAACAGCCTGGCGGCGCGGCGCGGGCTGCAATTGGTTGCCGCCGACGGTGACGTGTTCGCCAAGAGCGCTTCCGGCACCGAGAAATTCGCCACCGCCGACATCGTGACGCGGGCGCAGACCGAATCGTTCTCGCGCAGTCTGGCGCGCTTCCGCATCGCCACCGCCGCGCAGATCGTGAGCCTGGGGGACAGCACCGGCGCGGCCGACCCGGGACTCATGGCGCTGCTGAAGATTCCGGACGCGGCGCAGATCGACGCGTCCAAGGTCTGGCGGCCGCGCGCGGGGCGCGAGCGGTTGCGGGTGCCGATCGGCACCACGCCCGACGGCACGCCCGTCGAGATCGACATCAAGGAATCGGCCGAGAACGGCATGGGCCCGCACGGGCTGTGCATTGGCGCGACCGGTTCGGGCAAGTCCGAATTCCTGCGCACCCTGGTGCTTTCCATGGTCGCGACGCACTCGCCCGATCAGCTTAACCTCGTGCTGGTCGACTTCAAGGGCGGCGCGACGTTCCTCGGACTGGATCCGCTGCCGCACGTCGCGGCGGTCATCACCAACCTCGAGGAAGAGCTCGATCTCGTCGACCGTATGCGGGACGCGCTGGCCGGTGAGATGAACCGGCGGCAGGAATTGCTGCGCACCGCGGGCAATTTCGCCAACGTCACCGACTACGAAAAGGCGCGTGCGGCGGGCGTGCCGCTGGATCCGCTGCCCGCGCTGTTCGTCGTCATCGACGAGTTCTCCGAATTGCTCTCGCAGAAACCGGATTTCGCGGATCTTTTCGTCATGATCGGCCGCCTCGGGCGGTCGCTGCACGTGCACCTGCTGCTCGCCTCGCAGCGGCTGGAGGAGAACAAGATGCGCGGACTCGACGCGCATCTGTCGTACCGGATCGGTCTGCGGACGTTCTCCGCCAACGAATCCCGTGCCGTGCTGGGTATCACCGACGCCTACCACCTGCCCGGTGTACCGGGTGCGGGCTATCTCAAGAGCGATGCCTCGGATCCGTTGCGGTTCAACGCGACCTACGTGTCCGGACCGTACGTCGCGCCGCGCGCCGCGCGTCAGGCCGACGGCACCGCGGTGGCCGAAGCGCCGCCGCGCGAATTCATCGCCGGGCCGGTGGAACAGCTGGCGCTGCCCGCGCCCGATCCGAGCCTGGATCCGCTGGACCTGCTGCCCCCGCCGCCCGCCGCCGACGAAGGCATCCCGGACAGCCTGCTGCAGGTGGTCGTCAAGCGACTGACCGGGCACGGGCGGCCCGCCCACGAGGTGTGGTTGCCGCCGCTCGAGGAATCGCCGACCGTGGACATGCTGCTGCCCGACCCGGATTGGCGCTCGCCCGTCAACCGGCACGGACAGCTGTGGATGCCCATCGGCATCATCGACAAGCCGTACGAGCAGCGGCGCGACGTGCTGCAGATCAATCTCGCGGGCGCACAGGGCAATATCGCCGTCGTCGGTGGTCCGCAGGCGGGTAAGTCCACCACGCTGCGCACCATCATCATGGCGGCCGCGGCGACGCATACGCCCGAACAGGTGCAGTTCTACTGCCTCGACTTCGGTGGCGGCAGCATGGCCGGTCTGTCGGGGATGCCGCACGTCGGGTCCGTCGCCAACAAGCTGGACGTGGATCGGGTGCGGCGTACGATCGCCGAGCTCACCACGCTGCTGCATCAGCGCGAGGAGCGTTTCGCGCAGCTCGGCATCGAGTCCATGGCCGAGTATCGGCGGCGCAAGCACGCGGCGCTGGCTCAAGGGGCGCACGACGATCCGCTGCTGACGGACAAGTACGGCGACGTGTTCCTGGTCGTCGACGGCTGGGCGGTGCTGCGCGAGGAGTTCGACACCCTCGAGTCCGCGGTGACCCAGCTCGGTGCGCAGGGTCTGTCGTACGGCATCCACGTCATTCTCGGCACCTCGCGCTGGGCCGAGATCCGGCCGGCCATCAAGGATCAGATCGGTACCCGTATCGAACTGCGCCTGGGTGATCCGTCCGACTCGGAGATGGGCCGGCGCATCGCGGTGAACGTGCCGCTGAACCGGCCGGGCCGCGGTCTGACCGCCGAGCAGCTGCACATGCTGATCGCGCTGCCGCGCTTGGACTCCGACACCGGCGCCCAGAACCTCGGCGAGGGCGTGGCCGCGGCCAAGGCGCAGATGCAGGCCATGTACGGCGAGCGGCGGGCGCCCGAGGTGCGCATGCTGCCGCAGAACATCCACCGCGAGCAGGTACTCGAGATCGCGCGGGCACATCGCGTGCAGCAGGGGCCGACCAAGATCGTGGTCGGGCTCGGCGAGGCCGAATTGGCCCCGCTGGTCCTGGATTTCGGCACCGATCCGCACCTAATGGCCTTCGCCGACGTGGAGTCGGGCAAGACCACCCTGCTGCGCAACATCATTCACGGCATCGCCGAGAGCTCGGACGCCACCCAGGCCCGGGTCATCCTCATCGACTACCGCCGCACGCTGCTCGGTGCGCTGGAAGGCGATCAGCTGGCCGGGTACTCGACGTCGTCGCAGACCTCCGGGCCGATGATCCAGGAGGTGGTGAACTACCTCTCCAAGCGGATCCCCGGCTCCGACATCACCCCCCAGCAGCTGCGCGAGCGCAGTTGGTGGACCGGGCCGGAGATCTACATCGTGATCGACGACTACGACATGGTGGCGACCGGCGGTCTGACCAATCCCCTTGCACCCCTTGTCGAATACCTGCCCCAGGCCCGCGACATCGGTATGCACGTGATCATCACGCGCCGGATGGGCGGCGTGTCCCGCGCCCTCTACGACGGCGTTCTCGGCGCGATGAAGAACATGTCCGTCGACGCGCTGCTGATGAGCGGCCCCCGCGACGAGGGCAAACTGATCGGCGACGTCCGCCCGTCGAAGCTCCCCCCGGGCCGCGGGATCCTGGTGTCCCGCTCGCGCGGGCAGGAGATGGTCCAGATCGCCGAACTGCCGGGGTTGTAGGCGTTGACCATCGGTCCCGGTGCCACCCTGGGCGGGTACTACCTCGAACGGGTCCTGGGCAGCGGGGGGATGGGCACGGTCTATCTGGCCCGCCATCCCACCCTGCCCAGGTTCGACGCGCTCAAGGTGCTGTGGCCGCATCTGGTCGGTGATCCGGAGTACCGGGCGCGGTTCGAGCGGGAAGCCAATCTGGCCGCCGCCCTGGATCATCCGAACATCGTGTCGGTGCAGAACCGGGGCGAGGATCAGGGCTGCCTGTGGATCGCCCTGCAATACGTCAACGGCACCGACGCCGCGAGCGCGCTGGAAGCATCGCCCGGCGGGCTGGCCCCGGAGCGAGCGCTGCGCATCGTCGCCGAGATCGGCCAGGGGCTGGACCACGCGCACCGCGCCGGGCTGCTGCACCGGGACATCAAGCCCGCCAACTTCCTGCTCGCGCCGCAACAGCACGGGGACGAGCGAGTTCTGCTGGCGGACTTCGGCATCGCGAAACCGTCCGGCGACGCCACCGAGCTGACCCGCACGGGCACCTTCCTGGCCACCGTCGCGTATGCCTCGCCGGAACAGCTGTCCGGCGGGCCGCTGGATTCGCGCACCGACGTGTACAGCCTCGGCGCGTCGTTCTACCGGCTGGTCACCGGGCAGCCGCCCTTCCCCGGCACCCAGGCCATGACCGTGATGACCGGTCACCTCCACAAGCCGCCGCCCCGGATCACCGCGGCGCGACCCGATCTTCCGGCGGCGCTGGACGATGTGCTCGCCCGGGTCCTGGCCAAGGATCCGGGCGATCGGTTCGCCACCTGCCTCGAATTCACCGATGCGGCGGCCGACGCGCTGGCGGGAAGGGGTGCGCCGCCTTCGATTTCCGGGGCGGGCGGTGAATCCGATCGGCGGGCGTCTGCTCCCGCGGCGTCCGCGGACCGTGCCGCGGAGACCGTCGCGCAACAATCCGCCGCGCCGTCCGTGGGTCGGGACGCGGAGACTGTCGCGCAACAATCGGCCGCGCCGTCCGTGGACCGTGCCGCCGAGACCGTCGCGCAGCAATTCGCCGCGCCGGTCGAATCCGAGGTGCGGCCCTTCGCGCGGCTCGCCAGCGCGAGTGATGCGTGGATCCCGCCCGATACCCGGTCCACCAGCTCGGATGTCGAACGGACAGTAATCAATTCAGGTCGGGGTGAGGTTGATCAGCCGACCGTCAGGGCCGGGAGTGGTCCACGCGGTGCGGTGGTGGATTCCGGCCTCGGGGCAACACGTGCACGGGTGTTTCGGTCACGTGCGGTGCGCTTGTCGGTCGGAATCGCGATACCGATACTCATCCTCGTGCTGGTGGTCGCCATCGGTAGCCGGAATTCTCGGGGGACAGACGACCCGACGGCCGGGACCACCGTCTCCGGTGAACCCACCTCGACGACGGCCCTGCCCTCGATGGCGTTCCAGAATCCGTGCGCACTCGTCACGCCCGAGCTGCGGCAGCGGTTCGAACTGTCGATCAACGCGACCGCCCTCAACACCGCGACCGAACGCAAGTGCTCGTGGCGTGCCAGATCGACGTCGACAACGGTCAGCATCGTCCTCGGTCCGGCGGGCTCCGCTGTCCCGGAACAGCTGCGGCCCAACGTCACGGTCGCGAACGCCGTCGACGGCGTTCGCGTCTTCACCGCGGCGACGAACTCCTCTACGCCTCCCTCCTGTTCCATCGAATGGCGGCCGGCGTTCGGCTACATCCGCATCCTGATGCAGGGCGGCTCGGCGAAGACGCCCGAAGCCGAACTGTGCTCGGGCGTGCAGGAGTTGGCCGACCGGGTGTACCCGGCCGTTGATCGCTGATCCGCTCGTTCAGCCTGCGTGGAGCTGCTGCTGCACCGTGGCGGACACGGGCAGCGGTGGGAGTCTACGGGTGGAAACCCAGCTGGCGGTCGCCCGTTCGAACAGGGCGCAGGAGGGGCCGGTGGCTTCGGGGCCGGCTACGCGAGCCTGGCGGAAGCCCGCGCGGACGTAATAGTCGTGCAGGGCCGTGTTCGTCGTCCACGCGTCCAGGCGGACCCAGTCGCGGTGGGTGCGGGCGGCGAGCATCGCGGCGTGTTCCAGCAGCGCGTGGCCTATGCGATGGCCCGCGAAGCGGAGGTCGACGATCATGTAGTGGACGATCACGGCGTCGGCGAGTTCGCCTGGCGACCACAGGCCTTCGTCGGCACGGTCGTTGACCGTGATCGTGCCGGCCACCTCGCCGTCGATCTCGGCCATCCAGGTCTCGCCGTTGCCGACCGCGCGCGCGACCGACCGGACGAAGGTCTCTATGGGCAGGCCGCGGCCCGCGCGCGTCCACTGGTCACTGCCGCGAGCGGCCAGCCAGGACGTACGTTGCAGGCGGAACCGGGTGATGGTCCCGATGTCGGCGAGGCGGGCCGGCCGGATTAGGGGGGTCATGAGGAGCCGGGTAGCAGCGAACTCTCGAAGGAGTGGGAATTGGCGGGAGGTGGTGGGGCGCCGAGGGTCTTGCGAATGACGTCGGTGCCGTCGTCGTCGCCCAGTTCGTAGGCGAGGCGATTGCGGGCCGCCGTGGAGCGATGGCGGGTGACGCGGGTGATGCGCTCGTGGTTCGCGCCGATGCGCAGGTGGTCCAGCAGGATCGTGCCGGGACCGACCCCGAGCACGGCCGCCTCCTCCGCGGTCGCCGGGCGCGCCACGACCGTATCGCGGTGCGCGGTCTCGGCGTAACCGCGCTCGGACAGCCGTCGCGTGGTGCCCTCGGGGATGTCGTGCGGTACGTCGATGCCGGTGGCCTCGGCGAGGTCGCGCGGATAGAAGCTGACCTCCCAGGACCACGGCTCATTGTCCAGGTACTGCATGACGGTTCGTGACACGACCCAGGCATCCCTTTCCACGCCGAGCCAGTGGGCAACCTCCGGACTGGCCGGTTCCATTCTGGCAGTGAACTGTTTGGACGGCTCGCGCCCGGCCGCCCGGGCGATCTCTACGAAGATATCGTGTGCTGCCCGCGGCCGGTCGGGTCGAATATGGTTGGTGACAACCGATTCGAGAACCTCTTGGCTGCGGACGATAGTGCCTCTGGAAGTTGCTGTGTAAACCAAGTTCTCGGCGACCAGGAGTTGAATCGCGTTGCGAGCGGTGGTGATCGAAACCTGCATCTGGTCGGCCAGCTCGTTGTGGCTGGGAAGTCGATCGCCCGGCTTCCACTTGCCAGCGCGGATCTCCTCGCGGAGGAGGTCTGCGATCCGTTGGTATCTCGGACCGTCCGCCATCTCGCTCCTCGGTTGTTGCTTCAAGGACCCGAAGTCTACTCCGGGTGCCGAATCGCCGTGTAAGGCTTGACAGGGACGTTCCGAGGTTTATTGTAATGAACGTCCTGAATGCGTGTTGTACGTTCATGAACGCGAGGCAACGTGGCAGGTTCGGAGACATCAAATACGGTCGTTGTGGCGCTGCCCGACGTGTCCGAGCAGTATGCGGACGTCGTCGATACGCAGGGCTTGACCTCCGGGCTATTGCCGACCTCCGACCTACTTTTGCGCGCCTGCCGCGGTCACCGCGTCATCGGCGGACCCCTGCTGTGGTTCGCCCATGATCTCGCGGTGCTGCACGAGCGGCGCATCGTCGGTCGCGGCGGCTTCGGGCCGGAGATGGATCCGGCCGCGATAGTCGAAAACAAGCGTCGGCGTGTCGAATTGGTCATGGCCATCGACGACTGGATCGTGCGCTCGGTGCCCCAGCATCGGCTGGGCGCCACCCTGCACACGGAAACGGTCGGTTCGGTCATCGATCGGCTGGCCGAGGCGTCGATCCGCGCGCATCACGCGCTGATGACCCTCGACGCCAACGACGAGATGCTGCACGGCGCGTGGCACCATTTGGCCGAATTGTCTGACGCCTACGACGATTTGGTGCGCGACGTGCTCGCCGGGCGTCGGCGGTTGCCCGCCTGGTAAAGGCCCCTGGCGGTCCCGCCGGAACCTCGAGGGTGGGGTCCGGCGGGACGGTCCATCGCGGGTTTGTCCGGCTTCCGGGCTGTGTCCGGGAGTCGATCGGTGCGTGCCCGGGTGCGGTGGGTCGCGGGTGAATCGCGACGGCTGTCGCATTTGTCGTTGTGCTGCTGGTGATTTCGATACGGACGCAAATCGCGCCGGGGCTGTGGCCCCGGCGCGATCGGTCGTGTGAGTGCGGTCAGCCGTGGCGGCGGTGGTCGGTGGCGAAATCGTCGGCGACGGTGGCGGCGAGTTCCACGTAGGCGCGTTTGGTGTCCTTCGTCAGGCGGGCCAGGTCGATCTCCGCGCCTTCGCCGAGGTGGCCGTCGTACGGGATGATGTGGACCGCGCGGCAGCGGGACAGGAAGTAGTCGCGGAGCTGGTTGATGCCCACGGTCTTCGCGCCGGGGCGCGGAAGGTTGATGACCACCACGGCATTTCGGACCAGGTGGTCGTGGCCGTGGAGGGACAGCCAGTCCAGGGTGGCGGCGGCGCTGCGGGCGCCGTCGATGGCCGAGGACGAGATCAGGACCAGGGAGTGGGCCAGGTCCAGGACGCCGGCCATGGCCGAATGCATCAGCCCCGTGCCGCAATCGGTGAGGATGATGTTGTAGAAGCGCTGCAGGATTCGGGCGACCGACCGGTACTCGTCTTCGCTGAACGCCTCCGAGGCGGCCGGATCACGTTCGCTGGCAAGCACTTCCAGGCGACTGGACGCTTGGGAGGTGTGGCGGCGGACGTCGGAGTAGCGCGTGATCGAGGGATCCAGGAGCAGGTCCCGGACCGTGGAACGGGTTTGCAGCGCCACCCGCTGGGAGAGCGTGCCGAAGTCCGGGTTCGCGTCGACCGCGATCACCCGGTCGCCGCGGATCGAGGAGAAGATCGCGCCCAGGCCCATGGTCGTGGTGGTCTTGCCGACGCCGCCCTTGAGGGAGAGCACCGCGATGCGGTAGTCGCCGCGCACGGGCTGGCGGATTCGGGCCACGAGTTCCTGTAGACGACGCTCTTCGGCGGACAGCCCCGGGTTGATGGCTCCGCCCGAAACATGGTGCACGGCTTTACGCCAGCCTGAACCGGGGGCCTTCTTGGCGCGCCGCAGCGGCACGTTGTCCAGCGAGGGTGGTGGCTGTGCGCTGCCGTACTGCAGGGGTGCGCCGGGGGCGGGGTATTGCTGCCCCTGGCCGGGGCCGTACGCGCCGGAAGGTCCCGGGCCGTAACTCGCGGGCCCGCCGGGTGCGGCCTGGCCGTACTGCGGCGAATTGCCCTGCGGCCCGCTGGCATCCGGCCCGTACTGCCCCGGCGCGAACTGCTGTGGCCCGTTCGGCTGCCCGGGCGCACCCGGCCCGTAGGACGGCTGCCCGTGCGGCGCGCCGTGCCCGGCCTGCGCCGCACCACCGAGATGCGGCTGCTGCCCGGAGTCGGCTACCTGCCCGCCGACCGGCTCGGCCGACGGTCCCTGACCCAGCGGCTCGCCAGAAAGATTCTGTCCAGCCGGGTTGCCGGGATTGGCCCAATTAGCCTGTCCCGGGTTGATTCCCGGCTGCTGCCACTGCGCGCCGCCCGCGGAATCCTGTCCGCCCGGCTGCTGCGCCCAGCCCGCCTGCTGCGTCGCGCCGGCGTGCGGCCCGCCCTGCTCGAATCCGGGCGGCTGCCATTCACCGGTCGCCGGACCGCTGTTCGGTCCGGGTGCACCGGCCTGCTGCGGCCCACCATGGGGTTGCTGCCACGGACCCTGTTGTGGGGTACCGAAACCGGCGCCCTGCCCGCCCTGCGGAGCTTGCCCGTAGACGGTCGTCGGATCCGCGTAATGAGGTTGCTGCGGAGCACCGGGGAAGCCTTGGGCTCCACCCGCCGGTGGCCGCTGCCCCGGCGCGAACGGCGGTTGCTGCTGCGCGGCAGGCGCGAACGGTTGCGCCGCCTGCCCCTGGCCGCCCGCCGCAGGGTTCACCCGCGGCCCGTTGGTGTCTCCGCCCGGCGTCTCATTTCCGGGCGGCGGCCAAGAATCATCACGCTGCGGGGCCCGATGCGAAGACTCCGAACCACCCAACCCGTCCACGGCCCGATGCCGGCCCGTACTGGTCGATGCGTTCCCGCCGGTGGCCCAGTTCTCCGCGGCGGCCCGCCCGGCTTCGGGCGAACCCACGGGACCGGCCGCCGGGCCTGTGGTTCGCGACTCGTCGGCGGGATCGCCCGGCAGGTCGCGACGTGCCGCCGCGGCCGGATCCGGGTCGGCTGTCGTTTCGCCGGGACGGTCGGTCGCCGGAGCAGCGTGCGGGGAACCGTCAACCGCCGCAGCATCGCTCGACCCGCCGAGATCGGGCTGGGTCGCCGGCAGCGCATGGTCGGAGCGTTCGGCCGCGGAGGCACCGGGGCCGTCGATACCGGGCACGCCGCTTCCGACCGAATCTCCGATATCGGGTAGCGGTGCAGCCGCGCCGGGAACCTCGGCTGTCGCCTTGTGCTGCGTTGTGGCCTCCGCGTCGCTCGGGTCGAGCAAGGGGTCGGCTGGGCGCTCGTCTGGTCCGTTCGCGTCCGCTGTATTCGGCACCGACTGGCGGACATGTCGCGTTTCGGCGTCGGGCGCGGCGGAATCTAGCTGCGCTGCCTCAGGTTTCGGGGTGTCGCGGACCGCCGCCTCCATCGCGTCCTGGCCGGGCGGGGCGGGGGGTAGCGGGGGAACGGAATTCGGTTCGGGTGCGGGGGGATTCGTCGTCGGCGTGGGGGGTGTCGTCGCGCCCTGCTGGGCGGGAGCCGGGGGCAGGGGAGGGCGGTTGGGGGTGGCGGCGTTCGGGGCGCTCGTCGGTTGGTCGGGTGCCGGGGGCAGAGGGGGGAGGCCCGGGGGGTGCGGTGCGGGGGCGGTGGGGGGTGCGCTCGAATCGGCGGGACCGGTGGACGGTGCCGGGGGGAGGCCCGGGGATGTGGAGGGAGCGCTTGGGGCGGAGGGGGACGTGGGGAGGGCCTGCCGAGCATCGGGGGCCGGCGGGAGGGGTGGGGTGCGGCGCGAATCGTTGTTCGGCGCAAGGGGGTTCGCGGCCGTGGCGGAGGGGGCTCCGGGCGGGGCGTCGGGGAGCGGGGGGAGGTGCGGCGGCATGGGGCGCGCGGCATCGGGGGCCGGGGGTAGGGCGTCGCGAGCGGCGGGTGCCTCGCCCGGGGCGGGGGGCAGCGGCGGGAGGCCGGGCTGCGGGGGTGTGTTCGCTGCGGGCGGTGTGGTGAAGCGGCCCGTGCCTATGGCCTGGTTGTGCGGGGTGGGGGCGTCGGGGAGGGGTGGGCGTGCGGGATCGCGCGGCGGCACGGCCGGGGGTGCACTCGGCGGAGCGGCGGGGGCCGGGGCGTCGGGGAGCGGGGGGCGTGCCGCGGCGGGTGGGGTCGGGGCGGGGGTCGACGGGCCGTCCGAGCGGACGGGCGGGGGGACGTCGAAGGGGCCGGGGGCGGGGCCCGTGGAGGGCGAGGGGCGGGGCGCGGGGGGAGCGGGGAAGTCGAGGGGGCCCGGGGTGCGGGCGTCCAGGGGTGGCAGGCGGGGTGGGCTGACCTGGGATTTCGCGGGGGGTGCGGAATCCGGTCGGGGAGTGGTCGCGGGCGCGCCGACCTGGGGCGGCGGCGGGGGCAGGTCGGGGTGAGGGGTGCGCGGGTTCGCGGATTGCGTTGGGGTGGAGGGGAATTGGCCGGTCGTGGGAGATCCGGCCGTCCCGGGTCCGCGATTTCTGGCGCTCGGGCCCTGGGGCTGCGGATCGCTCGGGCGCTGGGTGCCGGATGAGGTGTTCGTCGACTGCTGCGCGCCGCCGGCGCTACTCGTGGATCGAGGCGAGCCGAACCCATCGCCCGTCGGTGTCGGGGCGCCGAAACCGTCGCCCGTGGATCGGGGTGTGCCGAACCCATCGCCCGCGGATGTCGGAGCGCCGAACCCATTGTTCGCGGACGTCGGAGCGCCGAACGTCTCGCCCATCGACGGTTGAGCGCCGAACGCTTCGCTCGTCGCGGGCTGTTCGGGGGCCGCGGGGCGCGGCAGCGGAGGCTGTTGTGTGCGCGCATCGCCCGACTGGGCCGGGGACTGTTGAGCGTCACCCCGGTGATCGGGGCTCGCGGGAGGTCGGTGGCCGTTGGCCTGGGGGCGCGGGTCCACCGGGTGTTGCGGGCGGCCGTTGGTGGCCGGACCCGGGGCGCCGGGGATGTCGCTGACGGGGAGACCGTTCGTGTCCGTCGGCTGCTGGAACTCGGGGGACCGGCCCATGGGAGCGGACCGGCCGGCTGTGCCGCGGGGGTCGGGTGACCGGCCGTCGGTGGGCTGCGGCGCTGTGCCGCGTGCCGCGTCCGGGGGTGTGGGCCGGGGCGGGTCGGGGGTGAACTCCAGGGGACTGCTCACACCGGGGCCCGGGGGCGGGGTTGCCGCGGCGGGGGGCTGGGAGCGGCGCGGGGGAGCCGGGGGCTGATCCGGCTGGGGCGCGGAGTCGGTGTCCTTGCGGGGTTTGCGGCGGCCGAACAGGCGGCGGGACGCTTTTTCCTCGGGGATGAGGTCGTCGTGGGGGAGGTTCTCGACGGGGGCTTCGTAGCCGGATTCGGAGACGTCGCTCTCGGAGAGCCATGGCGGAAGCATGGGGAGACCGTCGTTGTTGCGGCTCACATCAACCCCCGATGTGCTGGACGATCTTGCAAGGACAGCCCGTAGTTTAGCGATTGCCCCGGCCAGCGTGCTCCCCCGCTGGTACCTCGCACCGGTTGGGTGGGCGCCGCGGGTGTTCCCGCACACTCGGGACGGCCCTGGTTTGGCCGGATCTACGCGACCGGGTAAAGTTAGTCGGCGGTGCATCTTCACGCTGGTTGTGGCATGTCCGCATACTCACTTCCCGCGAAGTATCGCACCGTCTCGGCTTCCACGCACGACAGCGATGTCGCTGCTGGGCGCCGGGGTAAGCCGTAATGAGCTGCAACCAACCAGGTTCAGCCCAACCGGGATCGCGGAGGATATGGCGAAAAAAGAAGGGGCCATCGAGGTCGAGGGCCGGGTTATCGAGCCGCTGCCCAATGCGATGTTCCGGATTGAGCTGGAGAACGGTCACAAGGTTCTCGCGCACATCAGCGGCAAGATGCGGCAGCACTACATCCGTATTCTGCCCGAGGATCGCGTCGTCGTGGAGCTTTCGCCGTACGACTTGACCCGCGGTCGCATCGTCTACCGCTACAAGTGAGTTCCCGCAGGGGGACAACCAAGTTTCCGGGGTCCTGAACCCCGGTCTTCCCCGGCCATTCCGGCCGGGGAAAAACTGTGTTCACGGCCAGTGAGCACACGGAACCAGATTGGATCTGACGTGAAGGTCAACCCCAGCGTCAAGCCGATCTGCGAGAAGTGCAAGGTGATCCGCCGTCACGGCCGGGTCATGGTGATCTGCGAGAACCTGCGCCACAAGCAGCGTCAGGGCTGATCTCGGCCCACGGTCGGGGTCACCGGAGGTAATTCTCCGGTCGCTCACCAGCCAAGCACCGAACGCGATTCGGATTGGCAGAGAACAAAGAAGTAACTCCCAGCGCCAGTCGCCGTTGTCGAGCCCTGCAGAGGGCGGACGGCGGCCTTCCCCCGGTACGGAGGCCGGGGCCCCATTACGCGGGGACGGACAGGGAGCAGACCTCCGCAACCATTAAGGAAATGCCACATGGCACGTCTGATGGGCGTCGATCTCCCGCGCGAAAAGCGCATGGAGATCGCGCTGACCTACATCTTCGGCATTGGCCGTACCCGGTCCAAGGAGATCCTCGCGGGCACGGGCGTCAGCCCGGACCTGCGTTCCAAGGACCTCACCGATGAGCAGCTCACGACTCTTCGTGACTTCATCGAGCGCTCCGCTCTGAAGGTGGAAGGCGACCTGCGCCGCGAGGTTCAGGCCGACATCCGTCGCAAGATCGAGATCGGCTGCTACCAGGGTCTTCGCCACCGTCGTGGGCTGCCCGTGCGTGGCCAGCGGACCAAGACCAACGCCCGCACGCGCAAGGGTCCGAAGAAGACCGTCGCCGGCAAGAAGAAGTAGGGATAGCGCATGCCTCCGAAGAGCCGGACCTCCGGTCCGAAGAAGACTCAGAAAGCGCGTCGCCGGGATAAGAAGAACATCCCGCACGGCCACGCTCACATCAAGAGCACGTTCAACAACACCATCGTGTCGATCACCGACCCGACCGGCAACGTCATCGCATGGGCGTCCTCGGGCCACGTCGGTTTCAAGGGCTCGCGTAAGTCGACCCCGTTCGCCGCGCAGCTCGCCGCCGAGAACGCTGCCCGCAAGGCGCAGGAGCACGGCGTCAAGAAGGTCGACGTGTTCGTGAAGGGCCCGGGCTCGGGCCGCGAGACCGCGATCCGTTCCCTCCAGGCCGCCGGCCTCGAGGTCGGCACGATCTCCGATGTCACTCCGCAGCCGCACAACGGCTGCCGTCCGCCCAAGCGGCGTCGCGTCTAAAGCGGGAAGGAAAAGGTAAAGAATCATGGCTCGCTATACAGGCCCCATCACCCGCAAGTCGCGTCGTCTCCGTGTTGACCTCGTTGGAGGCGACCAGGCGTTCGAGCGTCGTCCTTACCCGCCGGGCCAGCACGGCCGCGCGCGGATCAAGGAATCCGAGTACCTCATGCAGCTGCAGGAGAAGCAGAAGGCTCGCTTCTCGTACGGCGTCATGGAGAAGCAGTTCCGCAAGTACTACGCGGAGGCCAACCGTCAGACCGGCAAGACCGGCGACAACCTGCTTCGCCTGCTCGAGACCCGTCTGGACAACGTCGTGTACCGCGCCGGTCTGGCCCGTACCCGTCGCCAGGCCCGTCAGCTCGTCTCGCACGGCCACCTGCTGGTCAACGGCGTGAAGGTCGACGTCCCCAGCTTCCAGGTCTCCCAGTACGACATCATCGATGTCCGGGAGAAGTCGCTGGGCACCCTGCCTTTCCAGGTTGCGCGCGAAACCGTTGGTGACCGCCCGGTTCCGGGTTGGCTCCAGGTCGTTCCCGGCCGTCTTCGCATTCTGGTGCACCAGCTCCCCGAGCGTGCGCAGATCGATGTTCCGCTGCAGGAACAGCTGATCGTCGAGTTCTACTCGAAGTAATAGGGGCGCTAACGCGCCGCTGGTGGATGACCACTTGTGGGGGCTTCGCCCCCACACCCCAGATCAAGGCCCAATGCTTGACATTCGTCAGGGCTTGAGACTTGACATCCAACGTAGGGCTCCGGCCCAGCGTAAAGGGATGTGGGAGTTCACAATTCCAGTCGTGAGCGTCAAATAGCGGACGCTCGAAGGAGGAGAAATCCATGCTGATTTCACAGCGACCGACACTGACCGAAGAGGTTGTGTCCGAGAACCGGTCGCGGTTCACCATCGAACCGCTCGAGCCGGGCTTCGGTTACACCCTCGGCAACTCGCTGCGCCGCACGCTGCTGTCGAGCATCCCGGGTGCCGCTGTCACGAGCATCCGCATCGACGGCGTGCTGCACGAGTTCACCACGGTTCCGGGCGTGAAGGAAGATGTCACCGACATCATCCTGAACCTCAAGGGCCTGGTTGTGTCGTCCGAAGAGGACGAGCCGGTCACCATGTACGTCCGTAAGCAGGGCCCGGGGGCCGTCACCGGTGGGGACATCGTTCCGCCGGCCGGTGTCACCGTGCACAACCCGGACATGCACATCGCGACCCTGAACGACAAGGGCAAGCTGGAGATCGAGCTCGTCGTCGAGCGCGGTCGCGGCTACGTTCCTGCCGTGCAGAACAAGGCGTCGGGTGCGGAAATCGGCCGGATTCCGGTGGATTCGATCTACTCGCCGGTTCTGAAGGTGACCTACAAGGTCGAGGCGACTCGTGTCGAGCAGCGCACCGACTTCGACCGGCTCATCCTGGATGTCGAGACCAAGAACTCGATCTCCGCTCGGGATGCGCTGGCGTCGGCGGGTAAGACTCTGGTCGAACTGTTCGGTCTCGCTCGCGAGCTGAACGTCGAGGCCGAGGGCATCGAGATCGGCCCCAGCCCGGCCGAGGCGGATCACATCGCTTCGTTCGGTCTGCCGATCGAGGACCTGGACCTGACCGTGCGGTCCTACAACTGCCTCAAGCGCGAGGGTGTGCACACCGTCGGCGAGCTGGTTGCCCGCACCGAGTCCGATCTGCTGGATATCCGCAACTTCGGCCAGAAGTCCATCGACGAGGTCAAGGTCAAGCTGCATTCGCTTGGTCTGTCCCTCAAGGACTCCCCGGCCTCCTTCGATCCGTCCTCCGTCGTCGGTTACGACGCGGCGAGCGGCACCTGGAGCGACAGCGGTTCGTTCAGCGACACCGACAGCGGCGAGCAGGACTACGCCGAGACCGAACAGCTTTAGGCCGTAATGGGGCGGGCGCCCCGACGGTCTTAGACACAGGAGATTCCAATGCCCAAGCCCAAGAAGGGTGCCCGCTTCGGCGGGTCGGCGTCGCACCAGAAGGCGATCTTCGCCAACCTGGCCACGGCGCTCTTCGAGCACGGTCGCATCACGACCACCGAGTCCAAGGCCAAGGCCCTGCGCCCGTACGCCGAGAAGCTTGTCACCAAGGCGAAGGCCGGCACCCTTGCCGACCGTCGCGAGGTGATGAAGGTGATCCGCTCCAAGGACGTCGTGCACGAGCTTTTCGCGAACATCGGACCGTCGTTCGAGGGTCGCGAGGGTGGCTACACCCGGATCATCAAGACGATCCCGCGCAAGGGCGACAACGCCCCGATGGCGATCATCGAGCTGGTCCGCGAGAAGACCGTGACCAACGAGGCCGATCGTGCCCGTCGCGTCGCGGCTTCGAAGGCCCCCGAGGCCGTCGCCGACGAGGCGAAGGCCGAGGAGACCACCGAGGTTGCTGCCGAGGCTCCCGCCGAGGCCGCTGACCTGGAGAAGAAGGAAGACGCCTAGTCTTCCCGCTCATTCCATGAGGAAGCCCGCCGTCCCCTCCGGGTCGGCGGGCTTCTTTCATGTTAACCAGGAGATCGCTGTGACCGTGGACGATCAGGCGGCCGAGTCGCCGGAGCCCGAGCAGACGCCGGTTCGGGTGCGGCTCGACATCAGCTATGACGGCACCGACTTCACCGGCTGGGCCCGCCAGCCCGGTCTGCGCACCGTGCAGGGCGTGCTGGAGGAATCGCTGAGCAAGGTGCAGCGCGAGCCGATCCAGCTCACCGTGGCCGGGCGCACCGACGCCGGGGTGCACGCGCAGGGGCAGGTGGCGCATTTCGACACCCGCACCGCGGTGGACGGCGCGCGCCTGGTGCACCGGCTGGCGCGGTTCCTGCCGAAAGACGTGCGCGTCAAGGATGTTCGGCTCGTGCCGCCGGAGTTCGACGCCCGCTTCTCGGCGATCCGCAGGCACTACGCCTATCGCCTGACCACCGCGCCGTTCGGCGCGGAACCCCTGCAGGCCCGCCATATCGTGCCGTGCCGTCCCGGCGTGGATCTCGAGGCCATGCGCGCGGCCTCTCGAAAGCTCTTGGGCCTGCACGATTTCGCGGCCTTCTGCCGGCGGCGCGAGGGCGCGACCACCATTCGCGAGCTCCAGCGCTTCGAGTGGGAGCGCGACGGTGAGTTGCTGACCGCCTACGTCAGCGCCGACGCCTTCTGCTGGTCGATGGTCCGCAGCCTGGTGGGCGGTGTGCTCGCGGTCGGGGAGGGCCGGCGCACGCCGGAGTGGATCGGCGGTTTGCTGAACGAACGCGAGCGGGCCAGCGCGGTGACCGTCGCGCCCGCGCACGGGTTGAGCCTGATCGCGGTGGACTATCCGGCGGACGCGGAGTTGGCGGCGCGGAACGCCCAGACCCGCGAGGTGCGGTCGGTGCCGGGGCCGTCGGGCTCCGCCGCGGCACAGGGCTGCTGCGGCGACTGACGGCCCCGCGGCTCGTCGGGGCGATGGTGTTCCCGCGTCGTCCCGCCCGGAATTGCCGGCCGCCGGCGCGGATTTCGCGGTGGCGTGAATTGCCTTATCGCCGAGTCGTATTCGGCTTTGCTTTGCGGGTGTTTCCGGCCCGATATCAGTAACACGGTGTCACGGTCAGCTCGCGTCGTCGCGAAGTGAAAGCTCAACTGGGGGGTGAGGATTCGTGCCGCGGGTTGCGGTGCGATCCGGAGTGCTGGGTCTTGGCGGTTCTGGTTTCTTCGGGCAACTTACCTATTTCGGGCGCGTCTTCCGAAAGTTGGAAGATGTGAAGGGATTTCGGCATTCTGGAACACCAATGGTGCGACAATCGGCCAATGAGCGGCGGCTCCGATCCCGCGGTGGTCGATGTTAGATCTACCCCCGAGGTTTCCGAACAGCAGGCATTCGAGCAGTGGGAGGCTGCCGTCGCGCAGGCGTATGTGCCGCTGGTCGTCACCCCGGTTCGCCCGGGCGAGTTCCGGGCCCGCATCGTGCAGTCGCGGTTCGATGATATGGACATTTCGACGGTTACGGCGACCGGCCAGCACATCTCGCGCCTGCCCCGCCTGATCCACGAGCCCGATGAGCCGTACCTGTTCGCCAGCATCACCACGCAGGGCAGCGGCTGGCTGGAGCAGGACGGCCGGGTCGGGGAGATGGCGAACCGCGGGCTCATGCTCTACGTGAGCTCACGGCCCTTCACCGCGCATTTCGAGCAGAACTGGGGGGTGGTGGCCGTGCAGGTGCCGCTGTCGCGGGTGGTCCGGGCCTCGGGGGTCCCCTCCGATCGCATACCGACCGCGGTGCGGTTCCCGCCCGAGGGCGCGGCGGGCATCGTCGGCCGATTCTTCTGCGGGCTGGCGCAATTGCAGCAGACCGCCCCCGATCAGGCCGCGGTGCTGGCCCGGCACGGCACCGGACTGCTGGCGTCGGTGGTCCAATTGGCGGCCGGGGAGACCCCGCACGAGGAAGCCGGGCAGGCGCTGGCCAGGCAGCACGCGCTGACCTACATACAACGGCATTTCGCCGATCCCGGACTGACCGTGGACGATGTCGCGGCGGCGTGCTCGGTCTCGCGCCGCACGCTCTATCGCCTATTCGAGGAGGGTGACGACGGCGTCGCCGCGGTGCTGCGCCGGTTGCGGATCGAACGGGCGCTGGCCCTCATCCGGACCGATCAGACGAGGCCGTTGCTTTCGATCGCGCGGGCCTCGGGATTCGTCTCCGAACGACAGTTCTATCGGGCCTTCCGGCGCGAAATGGGAATGACGCCGGGGGAATTCCGGACCGAGTACGCCTGAGTCGTACGGGATTCCGCGTACGCCGCGCGGTCAAACCGCCATGACGTGAATAGTCAGTGATCTGGCACGGCCGGACAGTCACAACATCGTGCCCGATGTGAATACTTGTGAAGGCATCCGGTTCACGCCGCTGATCTTCTCCGCACCAACTCGTTGACCCCGTGCACCGCCGGTCTTCGCGTCCCGATCGTGTCTGGGGCGAAGCGCCGCTTGCACGCAGGCGCAGTCGTCGACGTTGCCGACCGGCCGGGTCATGCGATGAGGAGACGCGACCCGGTCGTCGTCGAGCCGCCGACGACCGGGTTGCGTGCTGTACGCCCGGCATTCGGGGCGCTCACCAGCGCGGATACCTGCGCGAATGGACTCAGGCACGTCCGGTCGGTAGCTCGGCACGGTATGTCGCTGCACCTCGCCTCCGTTCGGCGAAGGGTGATTGCACAGATCATCCCGAGCGTGTCGAAGGGGGCCGAGGTGCGAACCAAGGTGCGGGTGGCGGCTGTCCAGGCCGAACCACGATGGCTGGACCTGCGGGCGGGCGTCCAGCAGGCGATCGAACTCATCGAGACCGCGGCCGCGGGCGGCGCGCAGCTGGTGGCCTTCCCCGAGACCTTCCTGCCGGGCTACCCGTGGTGGCTGTGGCTGGATTCGGTGAGCTGGGGACAGGGCTTCTTCGCGCGCTACCGCACGAACTCCATGACGGTGGGCCGCACCGAATTCCGCCGGATCGCCGATGCCGCGCGGCGCAATCGGGTGCACGTGCTGCTCGGCTTCAGCGAGCGCTGCGGCACCTCGCTGTACATGTCGCAGTGCCTGATCGACGACTGCGGCGTCCTGGCCGGTGTGCGGCGCAAGCCCGAGCTGACGCCATTGGAGCACAAGATCTTTCGTTGCGGTGAGGTGACCGCGCCGTACGTGTTCCGCACCGATATCGGCCGGATCGGGGTGCAGGGCGGGTCGGAGCAGTTGCATCTGCCCGCGCGCCGGGAGTTGGAGCGCACCGGTGCTCAGGTGCACGTGGTGTCGTGGCCGGGCTTCATCATCGCCCGGGATGTGGAGTGGGGTGTGCGGGTGAACAACGCCGCGACGCTCTGGTACGCGGTGGTCGGTCAGCTCAATGTGGTCGCGGCGTGTTCGATTATGGATGTCGCGGGCAGCGAAAGTCGCCACGGCGGAATGGAACCCGCCAAACAGCTGGTGCGCGGCCCGGGCGGTCACTCGCGAATCTTCGCCCCGGGCGGGGAGGAGTTGGCGGCTCCGCTGGGCGGGCACGAGGAGGGCATCCTGTACGCCGATCTCGAACTCGACACGAGCTGTGAATCGGCCGCGTAGGCGTTCGCCGTCGCTGGCTGACCGCAGTCGAATCTGACACACTGCCCGGTATTCGGCCGGGTGGCGGCCGTCGAGGGTTGTCGAGGGATGGGGAGTGGAAGGGTCAGAAGCGATCAATCGGTTCGAAGTGCGGACCGGGTCGGAATCGCCGGCGGTGGAGGCATTCGAGCGCTGGGAAGCGCAGGTGAGCGCGGCGTATGTGCCGCTTGCGGTTTCGCCGGATGCGAGTGGGAGTTTCGGGAGTTTTCACGGTCATATCGAGCACGGCAGGTACGGGGATCTCGAGCTCACGATCGTCGGATCGACGCCGCAGGAGATCCGGCGCACGCCCCGGTTGATCTCGCGGACCGAGGACGAGTTCCTGTTGGTGAGCATTCCGCTTTCCGGTACCGCGCGCCTGTATCAGGACGAGCGGATCGCCGAGGTGGGACCGGGCGGCATCGTCTTCTACGACACCTCGCGGCCGTACCGCTGGGAATTCGGGCAGGAGTGGGAGCAGGTGGTACTGCAGGTCCCGTTGAACCGGCTGCGTGAGCGTCACGGCCTGCTCGGCACGGAAGTTCCTACGGCGACGGCTTTTTCGGGGGATTCCGCCCCCGCTGTCGTGGCGCAATTCTTCCGCGGCATCGCGAAATTGCAGGGCGTCGATCCCGGCGGTGCGGCGCTGCTGGCCGAGCCCGGATTGGATCTGCTGGCGGCGGCGGTGGTGGCGGCCACCGGCGGGGTGGCCCGGGAACGTTCGGCCGATGCGCTGAATCGTCAACGCGTGCTGGTGTTCATGCGGGACAACTGCACCGATCCAGAACTCGGTGTTGATCGAATCGCGGCCGGTTGCCGAATGTCGCGGCGTACGCTCTATCGAGTGTTCGGTGAGTTCGAGGGCGGACCGGGAGCGGTGTTGCGGCGCATGCGAATCGAACGGGCCTGCGAGTTGTTGCGCAGCGCTCCACAGCTTCCGCTGTCCGCGGTCGCCAGTGCTTCGGGTTTCCTTACCGAGCGAAGTTTCTACCGTTCCTTCCGTACCGAGACTGGCACTACACCGGGTACATTCCGTACATTACTTTGAACTGTTCATTGGAATGAACATCGCGGTGGCATGAAGAGTCCGGAAAACGGCACTTTTCGGCATGGTGCGCTCGGAAGGCATTCGCGAACATCACCTCTCATGAGGGTTGTCCAATGAGAAAAACGGTGCGCGTCGCGGCAGTCCAGGCCGAGCCGAAATGGCTTCGGCTGCGAGAAGGCGTCGAGCAGGTCGTGGAACTCATCGGGGCCGCGGCCGTGTCGGGCGCCGAGCTGGTCGCATTCCCGGAGACGTTTCTCCCCGGGTTTCCCTGGTGGCGCTGGGTCGAAACCAATCAATGGAACGTCGAATACTCGACTCGTTGCCGCGAGAATTCGATGTCACGCGACGGCGCCGAAATGCGGGCCGTCACCGCCGCCGCCCGTCGCTATGGCATCCACGTGGTGCTCGGATTCGGGGAGCGGCAGGATCGCCGAATCTATATGTCGCAGGCGGTGATCGACGATTCCGGGGTGTTGCTCTCGGTGCGGCGCAAGGCCGGGCTCAACGGTGTGGAGCGCAAGGTGTTCGCCTCGGGCGCACCGAATCTCCCGGCCGTGCATCGCACGCCGTTCGGGGCGCTGGGCGCGCTGACCGGGCAGGAGAACCAGCGTCCGCTGCTGACCCGCGCGTTGCGCGCGGACGGTGAGCAGATTCATGTCGCCGCCTGGCCCGGCGGGATGGAGGGCGATACGCCCGGACCGGATTCGAGCACCACCGTGAGCCGGATGTACGCCCTCGAGGCCGGCGCCTACGTGATCGCGCCGTGCGTGGTGGTCGGGGACGGCGCCTGGGAAGGTGGCGGCGGGCAGCGGCCCACCGGGCGCGCGCGCATCTACGGCCCGGACGGGATCGAGGTCATCGCGCCGCTGGCCGAGGGCGCGCAGGGGTTGCTCTACGCGGAACTGGAGTTGCGCGGCGGGGTCGATGTGGGGATAGCCCGGCGTCCGCGGGAGCGACGCGGGCAGAGCGCCGCGCGCACCGCGCGGGCGGGGGTCGGGCGGATTCCGAGTTCGGATCGCTGGGCGATGCCGCTCACCATCGGGTCGACGGCGAGCGGCATGGCGGCCTGCTAGCGGGCAGGGCAGAGCGCGGCAGCTGCCGGCGGGCGGAACAGACGCTCGCCGGCGGCGGATCAGGAGCGGACCAGGCGCGCGATGGCGTCGGTGGCTTCCTTGATCTTGGCCTCGGCTTCCGGGCCGCCCGCGATGGCGGCGTCCACGACGCAGTGGCTGATGTGATCCTCGAGCAGGCCCATCGCGACCGCCTGCAGGGCCTTGGTCATGGCCGAGACCTGGGTGAGGATGTCGATGCAGTATTTCTCTTCCTCGACCATCCGCTGCAGGCCGCGGCTCTGCCCCTCGATGCGGCGCAGGCGCTTGAGGTAGTCGTCCTTGGCGGTGATGTAGCCGTGCGAGCTGTGATCGTGGCAGGGCTTGTCGGCCTGATCCGCCGCCGTCGCGGCCTTCGCCACGTCGGCGGTGTCCGTCACCGCTTCGGCCGTGCTGATCTGATCCTTGGTCACCGACGGTTTCCTCACTCCCGGCGTCAATACCCCCCTAGGGTACAGGGTTCGCCCTGACCCCACCAGTTGCGCCCGGATGCGCAAGAATTGGCGGCATGAGTTCGGATTCTCGGGCCACGTTGGCCATTATCGGTGGTAGCGGTTTCTACGACTTCTTCGGTGACGACGCGACCGCGGTGGAGGTCGAGACTCCCTACGGCGCGCCCAGTGCGCCCATCACCATCGGCACCGTCGAGGGCCGGTCGGTGGCGTTCCTGCCCCGGCACGGCCGCAAGCACGAGTTCTCCCCGCACACCGTGCCCTACCGGGCCAATATGTGGGCGCTGCGCTCGCTGGGCGTGCGGCGGATCTTCGGCCCCTGCGCGGTCGGCAGTCTGCGCGCGGATTGGGGGCCGGGCACCGTGGCCGTGCCCGATCAGCTGGTGGACCGCACCTCCGGGCGCGATCAGACCTTCTTCGACGCGGGCGGCGTGCACGTCTCCTTCGCCGACCCGTACTGCGCGGAACTGCGCACCGCGGCCATCGCCGCCAAGGGCGACGAACTGCCGCTGAAGGATCACGGCACCATGGTCGTGGTGCAGGGCCCGCGGTTCTCCACCCGCGCCGAGAGCCAGTGGTTCGCCGGGCTGGGCTGGGAGCTGGTCAATATGACCGGTCACCCCGAGGCCGTGCTCGCCCGTGAACTCGAAATGTGCTACTCCGCAATCGCTCTGGTCACCGACCTGGACGCCGGGGTGGAGTCCGGGCACGGCGTGAGCGCCGTGGACGTCTTCGCCGAGTTCGAGCGAAACCTGGTGCCCTTCAAGGGATTGGTGCGCCGCGCGGTCGCCGCCGTCGAGGGCGACGACACCTGCGACGCCTGCCGCGTGCATTCGGGCACCGGCGTGCAGTTGCCGTTCGAGCTGCCCTAGTCCGCCACCCGTTTCCGGCCCGGTTCCTGTTCGGAGCCGGGCCTTTCGCTGTGCTGTATGCCGAGATCTCGCTGCGCTGTGCGCCGAGATCTCGCCGCGCGCTGAACCGGGATCGCGCTGCTCGACGCGTGTGAATCGCGCTGCCCGCTGCGCTCGTCCGGTCCGCGCTCCGGCGCGGTCGCCTACGCTGGAGGAATGAGCTCGGGTAGACCTGTGTCCGGCCGGTTGCGAGTGCTGTTGACCGGGGCGGCCGGCTACATCGGTTCCCACGTGCATCGCGCGCTGCTGGAGGCGGGCCACGAGGTCGTCGCCATCGACGCCATGCTCGGCGCGGTGCACGGACCGGGATCGACGATGCCCGAACAGGTTTCGCTGGTCGACATCCGCAATCCCGAAGCGCTGGAACCACTTCTGCGCGGCGTCGACGTGGTGTGCCACCTGGCCGCCGCGGTCCCGCTGCCGGACCTGCCCCCGCCGCCGCCCGAGCCCGCCCGCTCGGCTCCGCCGCGGGCCGCGGCGCGCGCCGAAACCATTGGCGATCAGGCTCTATCGGGTTCAGGTCCGGCGGTGAACCGTCCCGCCGCGGCGAAGAGATCCGCGGAGGCGAGTGCCGAGCATCCCGCCGTCGGCCGACCGGTCGGTCCTCTCGGGCCGGATAGCGGCGCCGGCGCGAGACCTGGCGATTCTGCTGGGAGACAGGGTGAACCGGGCGAGCGGCCGGAGAAATTGATCGGCCGTGTCGACTCCGCCGGGCGAGGCGGCGACCCCGTCGGAGCAGACGGCGGGTCTCCCGGACACAGCGGTGATGCTTCCGGTGTTGGTGGTCCTGCTGGGCACGACGGTGGTCCTGCCGGACCAGGCGGAGCAGATGGCGTGGCTGCCGGGCCGGGTGGTGACACCGGCGCAGGTACGGGCGCGCCGGCCGGGCGAGGCGGTGGTCCAGTCGGAGCGGACGGCGGGTCATTCGGGCCGGCCGGTGGCGTTGACGCGGAAGTGGGCGGGCCGGCTGGGAGTGACGGAGGCGGCGCACGTCCGGGGGACGGCGTAGTGGGTCGGGAGGCGGCGAGTGTGGTCGGTTCCGGTCGTGCGGGGGAGTCAGGGAAGGGGCTGGGGCGCAGCACTGTTCCGACTTATCGGCAGCAGCCACCCGGGGGCTTTGGGGGGATTCGGGGTGGCGGCGAGGCAGGGAGCCGGGGCGCGGGCGGCGGGTCGAGCGAGGATGTGGGGCATGGGGCGGGTGTTCGGGGTCCCGATAGGGGCCGAGGGACGGACGGGGGGCGTGGTGCGGTGAGGGATGGCGTGCGTGGGGCCGCGCCCGCGCGGCGGGGGCCGTTGCAGATGGCGGCGGCGGCCGCCTACGCCACGCACAACGACGCGGGGACCGCGATTCTGCTGGCCGCCATGGAGCGAGTGGGGGTGCGGCGGCTGGTGCTCGCCTCGACGGTGGCGGTGTACGGGGAGGGGCGGTACCGGGCCGTGCGGAGCGGGCCGTTCTTTCCCGGGTTGCGGCGGCGGGGGGATCTCGACCGGGGGTTGTTCGATCATCGGGCGCCGCGGACGGGGGAATTGCTGACCTGGGAGGCGGTGGGTGAGGACGCGCCGTTGCGGCCGCGCAGCGCTTACGCGGCAAGCAAAGTCGCGCAGGAGCATTACGCGCTGGCGTGGGCGGTCGGCACCGGGTCGGCGGCGACGGTGCTGCGGTACAACCACGTCTATGGCGCGCCGGTGGCGGGGGCGCGGCCGGTGCGGACGGCGGAAACCGGTGTGGTGGCGCGGTTCCGGGCCGAGCTGCGCGCCGGGCGGGCGCCGCACGTGTTCGAGGACGGCGGGCAGGTCCGGGACTTCGTGCAGGTGCGAGACGTGGCGTCCGCGACGGTCGCCGCCGTCGAGCGCGGGCTGCCCGGCTTCCTGCCGCTGAATGTGGGCTCGGGGCAACCGCTCACGCTGTGGGAGGTGGCCTCGACCATGGCCAAGGCGCTGAACGGACCCGCGCCGGTCGTGACCGGGCAGTACCGGATCACCGATGTCAGGCACCTGGTGGCCGACGCCGAACGGGCGCGGCAGGCGCTGGATTTCACCGCGCGCACCGCTCCGGCCGAGGGGCTGGTGTCCTACGCGATCGGGACGGCCGGGTCGCACTAGGCTCGGCGCATGGAGAATCCGCTTCGGCTCGAAGTGCTCGTGGCCAGTGTGCGCCCGGAACGATTCGCGCCGGTGGTGGCGGACTGGTTCCTGCGCGCGGCGCTGGCCGACGAACGATTCGACACGCGGGTCATCGACCTGCTCGACACGCCGCTTCCGGTGGACCTGAGCGTCACCCCGGAATCGCGGGCCTACTGCGAAAGAATCTCTGCCGCCGATGCTTTCGTGGTGGTGACCTCGGAGTACAACCATGGCTATCCGGCCTCGATCAAGACCGCGCTCGACACGGCCAAGCGGGAATGGCGGGCCAAGCCGATCGGTTTCGTGAGCTACGGCGGACTCTCCGGCGGGCTGCGGGCCGTCGAGCAGTTGCGGCAGGTGGTGGCCGAGATCCATATGGTGTCGATTCGGGAGACGGTCAGTTTCCACGAGGCCAAGCGGAAGTTCGATGACGCGGGGGATACCGCGGACGGGGCGGCCATCGATGCCGCGGGCAGGATGCTCACTCAACTGGCTTGGTGGGGAAGGACTTTGCGGGCCGCTCGGGCGACAGACCCGTATCCGGGGTGATTCCCCGCCGCGCCGGGATCGTGCGCCCTGCGCGGCGTGCGATCTACGGTTGCGCGGCGAACGCGCGAGCGGCGCGAGGGTGCCCGATATAGGCGCCCTCGCGGGGGATGGAGACCAGGGTCAACTCGACCTCGGTTGTGCCGGTGCGCAGGGTGATTCGGTTGCCCGCGGCGCCGGGCTGCCGGATCGACAGGTCCGGGGGCGCACCGGGCCAGCCCAGCGGATTGCCGGTCAGATACAGCGTGGTGACGCCCGCGTGCGGACCGGGGGCCAGGACCCCGTCCACCAGCACGGCGGTGAATCCCGCGTCGGACTGGTGGGTTTCGGCGGCCAGCGTCAGGCGTTCGGGATTGCCGATGGTGGTGAGCAGGTGCTCCCAGGACTGCGGGCGATCGGTGCGGATGAGCACCCGTTCCCCGACGGCCAGCGCGCGAAAGACCAGCTGTTGCGCGAGGTAGAGCTCGCCCGAGATGTACACGGTCGAAATACCCTGGCCGACAAGACGAACCGCGACCCCGTTGCCCGCGTCGTCGGAGCCGAGCAGCTGGCCGCAGCCCGCCGAGGCGAGCCGGACCCGCTCGACATCGCTCATGGGCCGTTCGATGGCGGGGACGCAGTCGTCCAGTCCCGGCACCGCGAGCGGCAGGTGCGCGAGCAGCCCTTCGCGCTGACGGCCGTTCATGGAGATCATGTGCCTGTGCACCGGTTCCGCGGGCAGTTCGCGTGCGGTGAGTCGCCAGGCCGCGCCGATCCGCACCGTGCCGGGTGCGTCGCCGGGCCGCAGCCGCACCGCCACCGTGGTACCGCGCGAGGGCGGCACCCACAGCTGATCCAGGGCTTCGGACCCGAGCCGGCCGGGATCCAGGGCCGCGCCGATGTTCACGCTGTTGCCGAGTTCGGCGTAGCGCCAGTGCTGGGTGAGATCGCGCGGGTCCACCCCGCCGGTGATCTGCAGGGCCGCCTGGGTGATCTCGGGTGCGGTGAGAACGCGTGCGGCGCAGTCGGCGTCCTCCAGGGTGCGCACGATGCGCCGGGTGGCGATGGTGACCGCGCGGCAGGCTCCGGGCAGGCCGCCGCCGCGCCGGTCCGCGGCGTCCGGGCACAGCAGCGGATCGAAGGCGATGGCCAGCCGGACCGTGCGGTGCGCGGTGGCGGGCAGCGGGCCGAGCAGTGATTCGTAGATGGCCCCGGCCGGCGTGCCGGATCGGCTGCGATGGCCGTGCGAGACGATGTCGATGCCCGCCAAGCGGATGTCGTGCTGTGTCAGTCGCTCGGCCAGCGCTGTCAGGGGCAGCAGGTGGGTGGATTGCACGGTGGTGCGGCCCAGGCGGGTCAGCCCGCCCCTGGGCGGCAGCACCTCCACGACGGCGACAACGCGCGAGCGGTCCAGGTACAGCCCGAGCGAGCGGCCGTCGGCGGCGGTGAAGTCGATGGCATCTGCCAGGGCGCGCGGTCGGCGTGCGCGATAGCGGGAGCGGGTGCCGATCCACTGGGCAACTGAACGTTTGCCCAGTGGTACGAGCAGCAGCAGCCCGAGTACGAGGGCAACGCCGAGGGCGGGCCACGGCGGTATGCCGGCGAGTACGGCGGTGAGCAGGACGACCACCGCGGTCGACTGGGCCACCAGCAGGTTGGTCAACCGTGCGCGGCCCGTCATATCGCTCCCCGATCGCCGATTCCCGGCCCACTTGCGGTGGCCGAGTGCCCATTCGGATTCGGGGGAACTGTACTGTGCTCTGCGGACGTAATGACTGGTCGGGGGATTCGCATGCCTTCAAAACCCACGACGCGATGGCAGGTCGGCGGCTATCGCTTCCTGGTTCGGCGCATGGAACACGCCCTGGTGCGCAGGGACGTGCGGATGCTGCACGACCCCATGCGCGCCCAGTCCCGCGCCTTCACCGCCGGGGTGATCCTCGCGTGTGTCGCACTGGCCGGTTGCGGATTATTAGCGCTACTGCGACCGCAGGACAAGATCGGCTCGAACAAGATCCTGCTCGGCAAGAACACCGGCGCGGTGTACGTGGTCATCGACAACGTCGTGCATCCCGCGCTGAATCTGGCCTCGGCGCGGCTGGCCGCGGGCGAGGCCGCCAAACCCGGTACGGTGAAGGAATCCGAACTCGCCAAGAAGCCGCGCGGGCAGTTGATCGGCATTCCGGGCGCACCCGCCTCGCTGAACGTCGAGACCGGCGGGTCGGGCCGCGCCTGGACCGTGTGCGACGCGCTCGCGAACGACGGCAGCCGGACCCTGACCACCTCGGTCATCGCGGGCGCGCCGGATCTGGGGGACAAGGCCGCGCCACTGGCCGCGGGCCGGGCGCTGCTGGTGCAGAGCCGCGACCACACCTACCTCGTCTACGACAATCAGCGCGCGCGGCTGGACATGAACGACCGGGCGGTGGTGGACGCCCTCGACATTCGCGGGCGTACGCCCCGGCCCGTCAGCGCGGGACTGCTGAACGCCATTCCCGAGGTGCTGCCGCTGACCGCCCCGCCCATCGCGGAAGCCGGTGCGGCCCCGCGCTATTCGATCGGCGATCACCGCATCGGCGACGTGGTGCGGGTGCGCACGGACAACCGGCAGTACGTGGTGCTCGCGGACGGCTTGCAGCCGGTGTCGCCGTTGACAGCGGACATCATTCGCAACGCCTACCGCTCCACCGCCGCCGACGACTTCATCGCGCAGGCCGATCGCACCGGCGCGCCGGTCTCGGGCGCGCTGGCGGTCGGCGCCTACCCGGCGGCGGCTCCGGCCCTGGTGGACGGCAAAGATCAACCCGTGGAATGTCTCTCGTGGCGGCCCATCGAGTCCGCCGACACCTCGGACGGCAGCAGGCACGCCGAGCTCACCCTGCTGACCGGGCACGCGCCGCCCATTCCGGACCGGGCGCGGCTGGTGCCGCTCGCGCAGGCCGACGGCAACGGGCCCGAACTCGACGCGTTCTACCTGAAACCCGGTGCGGGCGCGTACGTCCAGACCACCGGGATCGAACCAGACAGCCAGCGGCGCGACAGCCTGTTCTTCCTGTCCGACTACGGGGTTCGCTACGGCATAAGGGATCTGGACGCGGCGAAGGCACTGGGCATGGACCCGGAGTCGGTGCGCCCCGAACCCGCGCCGTGGCAGATCGTCGGCCTGCTCGCGCCCGGCCCGACCCTGAGCCGGGAGGCCGCGATGGTCGCCCACGACGGCGTCGCCCCGGACCCGAATCCGGCGAAACAGCCTGTGAAACCTCAGAACTGAGCTTGCCTCGGGTGAAAGGGCGGATGCCGTCGCGGCACGGTGGACCGGCGTTCCCGGTGGGAACCAGGGGAAGGGCGGGATGGCGAAGTTCGGCTCCGGCGGCAGAACGTGCGGGCCGCGCCATCGATCAGCCAGGGACGCGTGAAAAGAGACTCGGGTGGAATGACCGTCGCTGTGCGGCGGCGGGATGCCGCCCGGCGGTCAGCAGTCGGACCACGACCTGATGGAACAGCGGGATTCGGTCCCGTCTCATCGCCGGTCCGTGTTGCGAGACAACGTCGCTCGACTGTCCTCACGCCTACCGAACTTGCGGCGCAGGGGGAACGAGGCCAGAAAGGCCAGGACGACCAGGAGGCCGACCACGCCGGTGCCGATGAGGGCGACGTCGCGGGCGGTGTTGTCCGGGGATGGCGCCGAGGCCGGCAGCGGGAGCTGTCGATCGCGAGGGGTGTTGGGACGCTTGGGCGGTAGGTCGCGGGGGACCTCGGCGGTCAGGGCGGCCACCGGGTCGATCGCGCCGTAGCCGACGTAGGGATTCCAGCCTTCGCCGGGGGCATGCGCGGTGGCCTGGATGCGGTCGATCACCGCGCGGGCGTTCAGATTCGGGAAGCGGGAGCGCACCAGGGCGGCCACGCCGGAGACGTAGGGTGCGGCGAAACTCGTTCCGCTGTAGCGCGATACCTGACCCTGATTGGACACCTTGGCGGTGGTCAGCCCGGTGCTTCGGGGATCGAGGGAGATGATGTCCTCGCCCGGCGCGGCCACCCCGACCCAGGGGCCGGGCACCGTGAACTTCGACGGGCGGCCGAAGGCGTCGATGGAGCCGACCGAGAGCACGTACTCGTCCCACCAGGCCGGGGCCACGTAGGAGGAGATGCGCTTCCAGAGGTCGGCGTCCGGGTGCAGCGGGTCCGGGCCGGGGTTGCTCGCCCTGCAGGTGTCGGTGTTGCCCGCCGAAGTGACCACGACGACGTCCTTCTCGACCGCGGCGTAGCGCACGGCCGCGCCGAGCATGCCCATCTCGGTGCTTGCCGGGCGGCTGGCGGGGCAGGCGACCAGGGAGATGTTGATGACGCGCGCACCGGCGTCGGCGGCGCGGCGCACGGCCGAGGCCAGCGCGGAGATCTTGCCGTAGCCGTCGGGCATGTCGTCGGGGCCCTTGTCCCGGCTCGCGCCCGCGGCCTGGTACATGGCGCTGGTCTGGCGGATGGTCATGATGCGGGCTTCGGGCGCGACGCCGGCGAAACCCTCTCCGGGTACGCGGGTGGCGGCGATCAGCCCGGCCACGAGGGTGCCGTGCGCGTCGCAATCCTCGGTCCCGTCACCGGAATTGGCGACGTAGTCGCCGCCGGGGATGAGCCCGGGCAGGCGGGGATGCGGCGCGACGCCGGTGTCGATGACCGCCACCAGCTGGCCCGCGCCCCGGGAGAACCGCCAGGCGTGTTCGAGGTCCAGCGCGCGCTGGGTGGGCGGGATCGTCGGGCCGTCGCCGCCGGCCTGGGTGCTCAGGCACGGGGAGTTGGCCGGATGTTCGGTCTTGCCGGGCGGGGCGGCGGGACCGCCCGGCGGCAGCAGTCGTGGATCCACGGCGGGCGGCCGATCGGCGTGGGCCGCCGCGAGTTCGGCGCCGAGCCCGAAGGACAGACCTACCGCCAGGACCGCGACGGCGGCGCCGGCGCGCAGGGCGCGATGCATCGCGGGAGTCGGCATCGCGTCGATCAGAGCCCGCGCACGAGCGCGAACAGGCCGGTCACCCAGAACACGAGCGGCACAACGGCCGCCACGCAGGTGTATTCCAGCAGTTCCACCGCCTGGCGCATGGGCGGGGTGGCCTGCCTGCGCGGGAGCGCGATGCCCAGCACCAGCGCGGCGATCAGAATCAGCAGGGCCGCACCGAAAACCAGCAGCGGGACCTCGAAGAGCAGGGCCGTGCCGATCAGCATCGCGAGCACGATGCCCGCGCCGCCCGCGACCAGGACCACCGCCTGGTCGGCCCCGGCGTAGGTCCGGCTGCGGAACATCAGCACCGCCGCGCACACCAGCGCGAGCGCGAGGCCGGGCCAGTAGCGCTGCTCGGAACCCGGATCGCACGCGGCCAGCGCGCCGGCGGCCACGACCAGGATGGTGGCGGCGACCAGGCCTGCCAGATACTCGCGCGCGCGTTCGGATTTCGCGCGCAGCGCGCCCAGGCTCGGCAGCGCGCGATGATCGTCGGGATCGTCCTCGGTGGGGTCGATGGGGGTGCCGGGGGCGGGCACCGGCGGCAGCGGAAGCCCGGCCAGCGCAATGGAAAGCCTTGGCGCGAGCGCCAATCCGATGAGGCCGAGGGCGGCGGCGCCCGCGCCGATGGATTTGCGCGGCGCCTCGGTGAGCAGTCCGATCAGCGCGACCGGAACCGCGTACACCGCCAGGGTCGCGGTCCCGGTGAACAGGCCCGGGCCCACGTCGCTCACGCGCCGGGTCAGCACGGCGACCGCGCCGGTGAGCACCGCGCCGAGCAGCAGATTCGCCCAGCCGTAGGCGTCGGGGACGAAGAGCATGCCCGCGGTGAACGCCGCCGGGAGCGCACAGCCGCCCAGGACGAGCGCCGTCGCGTCGTCGTCGTACACGCGGGACAGCACCGCACTCGCGACCACCAGCAGGACGGTGACGAACAGGGCGATGGAACCGCTCACCCAGCCGGGTACGGCCGTGGGCGCGGCCAGCAGGCCGAGGCAGCCGACCAGCATGGTGAGCACCGCGAGGATCGAACCGGTCAGCCTGGCCGTGCGCGGATTCCAGCCGCGGAAACGGTCGGCGTCGGCGATGGCGACGTTGTACATGATGTCGTCGAACAGCGGGGTCGGCGCGGTGTGCTCGGCGCTTTCGAGCATGAGCAGTTCGCCGTCGCGCACGCCCTGTTCGGCCAGACTCAGCGAATTGGACAGTGGCGGTTGGCCGATGCGGGCGAGCACCCATTCGCGGGGTTCGAAGGCCTCCCCGTCGCTGCCGAACTCGTTGGCCCGATTGTGCTGGGCCACCATGTCCACCACGCTCGGAATGAGCAGCGCGACCGGTACGTCGATCGGGATGGCCATATCCACCTGGGTGTGCTTGGCCAGAATCGTCACCCGCGCGAGGTCGGGCGCTCGGACCGTGCCGCGGCCGTCGTCGATATGGTCGTTTCGCGCAAGCGTCACGCTGCCCCCCCACTCGGATTCGACCCGCCGGACCGCTCCGGGCGCGCGAATCACCGCCGCCGCGCCGGTATGTGCCGAAATGTTGCCCGCACTGTACGTGATGGCTATGAGTGTCCGTAAACTACCCGCCGGAAGCAGGGGGGCAAGCCAACTCGAGCTCCGCCCGATGTCGACTCCCCGCTGATGCCACCCGCTGACGCGGGCGACCCGCCCAATTCTCCGGTAGCAACACCCTGTGGTCCGCGGCCGTCTCGTTCTGGACTGAGTGGAGCGGGGGAGCGAAGCGGAGGAGCGGAGGGAGGGAAGAACGAGACCTCCGGGCCGCGGACCGCGCCCGGAGCGAGGCGGAGGGCAGAAGACACTGAGCACCGTACGGTTTCAGCGGCGGCCGCGGCGGGAGGTCCCGCGGTCACCGGGCGGCGAGGTGACGCTGCAGGCGCCGCCGGAGATTCCGCGCAGTATCCCGGCGAATCTGTTCACCAAGCTCATGCCGCTGGTGATGGTGGTGGGCATGCTGGGCATGGTCGCGCTCATGTTCACCTCGGGGAGCGGGTTCGCTTCCAACCCCATGAGCTTGATGTTTCCCATGATGATGGTGTTCTCCATGGTGGGCATGTACGCGGGGCAGGGTGGCCGGGGGCAGAAGGCGTCCGAGGCCGACGAGGACCGCAAGGACTACCTGCGCTACCTCGATCAGGTCCGGCGCGACGTGGCCGAGACCGCGGCGCAGCAGCGGGCCGCCATCGAGTGGAGTCACCCCGAACCCGGTCTGGTCTGGATGCTCGCGGGCACCACCCGCATGTGGGAACGCCGGCCGGGGGACAAGGACTTCTGTCACGCCCGCATCGGGCTGGGCAGTCAGCGGCTCGCGACCCGGCTGGTGGCGCCGGAAACCGGCCCGGTCGAGGAACTCGAACCGATAGCTGCGGTGTCGCTGAGACGTTTCGTGCGGACCCATGCGACGGTCCCGGACCTGCCGACCGCGATCGCGGTGAAGGGCTTCGCCAGCATCGCGCTCACCGGTGACCGGGTTCAGGCCCGGGAGCTGACCCGGGCGATGCTGCTGCAGCTGGCCATGTTCCAGGGCCCGGATCAGGTGCTGATCGCCGTGGTCTGCGGCCCCGACACCGCCCGCGAGTGGGAATGGGCCAAATGGCTGCCGCACACCCAGCACCCGGACTCGCTGGACGGCGTCGGCACCGAGCGCATGGTGTACGGGTCCATTCGCGAGGCGCACGCCGGACTGCATCCGCTGCTGCACAACAGGGTTCGGTACTCGCGAAATCAGCCGCCGGACCCGAACCTGGTGCAGATCGTGCTGGTGGTGGACGGCGGCCTGCTGGAGGCGGAGGAAGATCCCCTGCGCGACAGCGGTTTCGAGGGCGTCACCGTGATCGACCTGTGCGGGTACGCGCCGCGACTGGCCGCCTCGCGCGGTATTCCGATGCTGGTCGAGAACGGCGACTGCTCGGGCCGGGGCGCGAGCGGGGCGATGGAGCGGTTCGCGAGCATCGACCGCATCGGCGTGCGCGAGGCCGAACAGGCCGCGCGCCGGCTCGCGCCCTATCGGGCCGCGGTGCAGCAGACCGGTGCGGCGGCGGGTGATGCGGGCGAAATCATTTCGAGCTGGTCGCAACTGCTGGGGCTGGGCGACATCGGCGCGTTCACGCCCGAGACCGCCTGGCAGCCGCGCTACGGGCGGGAACGCCTGCGGGTGCCGTTCGGCGTCGGCGCGGACGGGCTGCCGGTCGTACTCGACATCAAGGAGGCCGCGGAGGGCGGCATGGGGCCGCACGGGCTGTGTATCGGCGCGACCGGTTCGGGAAAGTCGGAATTCCTTCGCACCCTTGTGCTTTCGCTCATCGCCACGCATTCACCGGACCAGTTGAACTTCGTGCTGGTGGATTTCAAGGGCGGTGCAACCTTTCTCGGGCTCGAGGGCGTGGCGCACGTGGCGGCCATCATCACCAATCTCGAGGAGGAGGCCGATCTCGTCGACCGCATGCGCGACGCGCTGGACGGCGAAATGAACCGCAGGCAGGAAGTGCTGCGGGCGGCGGGCAATTTCGCCAATGTCTCCGAGTACGAGAAGGCGCGGGCCGCGGGCGCGGATCTGGACCCCATGCCCGCATTGTTCGTGGTGCTCGACGAATTCTCCGAATTGCTCTCCCAGCATCCGGATTTCGCCGAACTGTTCACCGGTATCGGGCGACTCGGCCGCTCGCTGCACATGCATCTGTTGCTGGCCTCGCAACGGCTGGAGGAGGGCAGGCTCAAGGGACTGGAGAGTCATCTGTCCTATCGGATCGGATTGAAGACATTCTCCGCCAACGAATCCCGTCAGGTACTCGGGGTGCCCGACGCGTACAACCTGCCGGGCAATCCGGGCGGCGGCTATCTGAAATCGGATTCGGGGGAGATCGTGCGGTTCCAATCCGCCTACGTCTCGGGTCCGTACACCGGCGCCGGCGCCCCACGCGATCTCGGCGCGGCCACGCGGTCCGGGGAAATCGATGTGACCGCTCGGCCTTTCACCGCGACACACGTGGAATTCCGGGCCGCCGATCGCATTCCGCCGATCGGACCGAACGAGCCCGACGAGCCCCGGCCCCCGGCCGAGGAGGTCTCCGATCTGCGCATGCTGGTCTCGCGAGTGCGCGGGCACGGGCGTCCGGCGCACGAGATCTGGCTGCCGCCACTGGATCAGGCGCCGACGCTGGACGAACTGCTCCCGCGATCGGTGCTCACCGGCGACTGGAATCGCACCGCCACCCTGCGCGCGCCCATCGGCCTGGTCGACCGGCCCTACGATCAGCGGCGCGACCCGCTGCTGGTGGACCTGTCGGGATCACGCGGCAATGTCGCGGTGGTGGGCGGGCCGCAGTCGGGCAAGTCGACCGCGCTGCGCTCGCTGGTCATGGCCATGTCTCTCACCCACACCGCCGAACAGGCGCAGTTCTACTGCCTCGATTTCGGCGGCGGCACCCTGGTCGCGCTCGAGGGGCTGCCGCACGTGGGCGCGGTCGCCTCGCGGATGGAGGGGGACAAGGTCCGGCGGACCGTCGCGGAGCTGGTCGCCCTGGTGCGCCGGCGCGAGGCGCGTTTCCGGCAGTTGGGCATCGAATCCATGGCCGAGTTCCGGCGGCTGCGCGCCGTGGAGGTGAACGCCGCGACCGACCCGGCCGCCGGGCGGGCGGCGGCGGGCGCGCAGGAGGATCCCTTCGGCGACGCCTTCCTGGTGATCGACGGGTACGGCTCTTTCCGCCAGGAGTTCGACGCGCTCGAACAGACCGTCATGAACCTTGCCGTGCAGGGACTTTCGTACGGTGTGCACGTGGTGATCTCGCTCGCGCGCTGGCCGGAGGCGCGGCCCGCGCTCAAGGATCAGATCGGCACGCGCGTCGAATTGCGCCTCGGCGATCCGATGGACTCGGACCTCGGGCGCAAGTTCGCGGCGCTGGTGCCGATGGGGCGACCCGGGCGCGGTATGACCGCGGATCTGCTGCACATGCTCACCGCGCTGCCCCGCGTCGACGGGGATTCCGATCCGGCCACGCTGGGAGTCGGTGTGGCGCGGGCTGTTTCGGAGATCGCGCAGCGCACGCCCGGCCGGTCCGCGCCGCGGGTGCGCATGCTGCCCGAGCGGCTGCCGTACTCGGATCTGCTGCGGCTGGCGGGGGATCGGCCCGGGGGAGAGGACCCGGCGCACCCGTGCACGCGGATTCCGATCGGCATCGACGAGGCCGAATTGGCCCCGGTGTACCTGGATTTCGCCGCGAGTCCGCACTTCGTGGCCGTGGGTGATTCCGAGAGCGGCAAGACCGCGCTGCTGCGCTCGATCGTGCGGTCGATCTGCGCCGCGAACACCCCGGATCAGGCTCGCATCATCATGGGCGACTATCGGCGCTCCATGCTCGGCACGGTGCCCGACGGGTACCTCGCGGGCTACGGGTCGACAGCGCCGCAGTTCAGTCGGCAGATGTCCGATCTGGCCGCGTACGTCACCCAGCGCATGCCCGGACCCGATGTCACCGCGCAGCAGCTGCGGGACCGCTCGTGGTGGAACGGGCCCGAGCTGTACGTGGTGGTCGACGACTACGACCTCGTCGCGACCGCGACCGGTAATCCCCTGCACGCGCTGCTCGACCATCTCGCGCACGCCCGCGACCTGGGTTTCCACCTGATCATCGCGCGGCGCTCGGGCGGCGCCGGCCGGGCCATGTACGAGGCCACCCTCAACCGGCTCAAGGAACTGAACTCCGCGGCACTGATCATGAGCTGCGGTCGCGACGAGGGCGTGCTGTTCGGCAACACGCGGCCCTCGCTGATGCCGCCGGGTCGCGGGACCTACGTGACCCGCGCGGGCGAGGATCTGATCCAGCTCGGCCGGCTGCCGGAGTCGTGAGACACGGGCCCGCGGTCCGACGGCTCGCGGCCGCTCGAGCTCCGGTCGGCCGGCCAGGGTCCGGCTGTTCGGGCCGGAGGTCCCGTCGATCCGGGCCGGAGGCTCCAGCGGTCCGGGAGCGAGAGCCGGCTGCCCGTGACGAAGCGCCCCGGCACCCGGGTGCGAGGGCGCTTGTCACGCAGCGTTGTTCAGATATACGGCGTCGCTCGAACAGGCCGCGGCGGGGATCAGAACAGGCCGGCGAGGGCCGTGTCCTTCGCCTGGAGTTCGGCGTTGCCAGTGCGGACCAGGGTGCCCGCGCCGCTGAGGGTGGCGTTGAGCTGGCCCACGTGGGTGTTCCACACGCGCTGCATGTCGGCGAACGCCTCGTTGGCGTCGCCCTTCCAGTTGTTGGTGACGAACTCTTCGACGGCGCGGTGGAAGGCCTCGAGCTGGTCGCGAATGTTCTCCGCGCGGCGGATGACCGAGGTCGCGCCGTCGGCGACGCCCTCGAACTGGGCGGAAATGATCTGACCGTTGGATGCGGCTGCCATGGTGGTTCCTTTGCTGACGGGTCGGGTGGGAGCGGCGGATCAGACCGGCGGTAGATCGAGGCTGGAGGTCTGCGCCTTGACTCGGGCCTCGTAATCGCGGTCGTGCTCTTCGTAGTTCGACCCGACCCTGATGAGGTTCTCGGTCGTCGTCATCAGCTTGTCGTTGAGCTTGTCGGCCTGGAAGTAGTAGCGCTCCATGAACGCGTTGAAGGCGTTCCGCGCACCGCCCTGCCAGTTCGAACCCACGGTCATGGCGTCCTCGTCGCGCTTGAGGTCGGCGATGAGATGCATGAGCGTCTCGTGGGTCTGCTTGAACTCCTGGGCCTTGGCCTGAATGAGCTCATTACTGGCTTCGAATGCACCGGCCACGGTGCCTCCTCTCGATCACGTGCGGGCGGACGAGCTCTACATCTTGATTAGACGTGGGTCACTGCCCGACGGTTCCACCCCTGTTCAGCAATTCGCCGGCACCCCAACCGAGGAGAGGCGTCGCTGATCAGAGTCGATGGCTCGGCGTGAGAATGTCGATGCGAGAGGCTGCTTACACGGCGATTACCAGGAGCTATTCGCCATGAGGGCGTATTGGGCGGCGGCCCGCTGATGGACGTCGGTGATCTGATCACTCTGGACCGCGGCCACGTACTGCCGGTAGGCAACCACGCAGCGGTACCTTTTCAGGCCGCTCGCGGCGTCCTTCGGGGCCTCGCCGCACGTGGTGTCGGGAACGCCGGCGGGGGCTTCGGCGGGCCCGGCGTGATTGGCCGACAGGACGGCCGCGCCGAACCTGATCGCGGCGTCCGCGTCCCGGGTGCGGAACAGGATCGTGGTGCCCTCGAAGGACGCGCCCGAGACGGCGAATCGGTCGACGCCGTTGTCCTGCAGCACCTGCCGCCAGTGCGCCTGATCCGCGACGCGATGCAGATACGCGCGCTGTTCGAAGACCGCCTGCTGCCCGACGTCCGGTTGCCCGATGCCCTGGATGTTGAGGGTCTGGCGCAGCATCCCGTCCGGGTCGTACGGCTGGCGGAGCACCGCCTCGGTATCGAGCGGCCGCAGCGCGTCGAGCAGCGGGAGTTGGACGTCCAGCACCTGCTCGACGAGTGCGGTCAGCTGATCCTGCTCCGGATCCCGCGTGCCGACGAACAGGGCGACCACGTAGCTTCCGCGAGCGATGGTCGCGCCCATGCTCGCGACCCCGGGGCGCCAATGGGCCAGGGCAGCAGGGTATTTGGGCAGCGTCACGTGCTGATTGGCCTCGGCCGCGATCCCGAAATCCGCCTCGTCCAGCTCGGTCGCGGCCCGGGCGGCGCTCGCGTCGTCCGGGAACTGCATGACGGTGACGGTGGTGAAGGGGCTGCCCGCGGGGGCCGCACCCTTGATCGGCTCCTGTTCGCTGTGGCCCACCGCCACACCGAATTTCAGATTGTTGCGGGCCAGGACGGGCGCGGTGACGTCGGCCAGGACCTTGGTGGCCTTGTCCGGGGTGAGGAACGGGATCATCCCGGTGCCGTACTTGAATCTCGCGTCGATCTCGGGTCCGGTCACCACCCGGTTGGCCAGTCGCATGAGCGCCAGATTCAGGCCCTTGGCCAGATCGGGGTTATAGGCGTACCGCTCCTCGAGCGGTCCCGTCGCGTACTTGCCCACATCGAAACCGCGCACATCTGTTTCGCCCGGTGTGGCCGATCCGGCGACGGTGCAGCCCGCCAGCGCCAGCCCGGTCAGCGTCACCGCCGCGGCATGGCGAATACGTCGTGAAAACATGAGAAATCCCCCGGGCACTTCGTCAGTGAGCGTTGACCAGAATGGCGTACTGCGCGGCGATGCGCTGTTGCGCGTCCTTCAGCTGCAGCGCGGACACCTGCGCGGCGTAGCGGCCGTGCGAGACGTAGCAGTAGTACGGGATATCCGCGGCGCCGGGACCGGAGTACTTGCGGCACTGCGCGTTCGGCAGGTTCTCCGGGCTGTCCGCGCGTTTGAAGAGCCGGGTGGTCGAGCTGTACTCGGTGACGATCTCCGCGGCGGCGTCGGCATCGCGGGCGCGGTAGAGATAGCCGCCGTTCCAGGCCACGCGGTCCACTCCGGTGCGTTCCAGCAGCGCCGCGGAATCGGTCCCCTGCACGATGTGCAGTCCGCCGTGTGCGTCGAAAACCCCGGGGGAGCCGACCTGTGCCGAATCGAGTTTCGTCGTGGACAGCGTGCGGCCCAGGATGTTGTCGGGATCCACCGGCAGATTCATGAGCTGATCCTTCGGCGTGGCTCGGAAGGACGCCAGCGCCGGGGGGATCACGTCCAGGGCGCGCTCCACGCGCGCGGTGAGCTTGCCCAGGTCCCGCGTTTTCGCCTCGGCCATCAGGTTGTCCCACACGTAGGTGAACACGACGAATTTTCCGGTGGCGTACCAGGATTTGATGAGGCCCTTGGTGTCGCCGCCCTCGGCGTGCACGATCGCGCCCGGGTATTTCGCCAGCTCCACCGGTTCACTGCCCGCGACGGACTCGAAGTCCAGGCGGCCCAGCGCCTGTGCGGCGGACGTGGCGGCGGCGTCGTCCTCGAAGAGCAGGACGATGTTCTCGTATTCGTAGGAGAGCGCGGGGTATTCGTCGTTCGACTTGCCGCTGCTGACGAAGCCGACGACGAATCCCGGTGCGGCGGCGTTCAATTCCGAGGGTGCGGCGGTGGTCCGGATCTTGATCGCGCGTGAGGAGAAGTCGATGAACGTGCGCACCGCGACGCTGGCGATCTGCGCCGGAACGCTGACCTCGGGAATGATCTCGGACGGCAGCGGGACGACGTTCGCGAGTCGCATGCCCTCCACCGCCTTGGCCTGCTCGATGCTGGTGACCCTGTCGTAGGTCACCGGCTCGGTCGGCAGGCTGCCGACGTCGAGGGTGGTCAGATCGATGTCGGGTTCGGCGCCCCCGGAACCACCGTCCGACCCGCACGCGGCGGCTCCCCCGAGCGTCAACGCCATGGCCGCGGCCACGACGGACCGCACGAATCTACTCACAATTCCCTCCCCGGTAATCGGGGGTCACCCTACTCGATTCGGCTGCGCAGCACCGGAACCAATCGGGCGAGCAGCAGTTCCTCGCTGCGCGGTCCCCACTGCTGCAAGGAGACGACGGCGTTGGGGTCCTCCAGATCGATGACCCGGCCGCGCGCGCCGATGATCGCCGAGGGCGTCGCCGGGGTCACCCCGTTGTTCGCCTTCTCGTTGCCGTGCAGCGCGAGGATGTAGGAATCGGCCGGGGCTTGCAGGGCATCCGGGCTCTCGGTCCGCGGGGAGATCTCCGCGTCGCGGGGTGCGTACGCGGGGTTGTAGACGAAACCGAGCTCTTCCAGGAACCGTGCCTGCGGGGAGCCGGTGAGGTAGACCCGATAGCGGTTGTCCTCGTGGGGGTATTGCGAGAAGTCGATGACGGTGATCGTCTTGCCCTGGAAGGCGGGGTTCTGCGAGCGGGCCTGCGCCGGCGCCGTTCGGGACGCGGTGGTCGCCGCGGTGTCCGGGCCGGACTCGCCCGCACCGCCGCCCGCGTACACGCCTATCCCCGCGGCCGTGACGGCCGCGACGGCGGCGGCTCCCAGGCCGAGCAGCAGTTTGACCGGGCGTTCGCGCGGAGTGTCCGCGCGGGGCGGGGGTTCGGTTCCCGGGCGGGTGGGCCGGGTGGAAACCACCTCGGTGGGTTCGGAACCGTTGTGTCCCACAGCCTGCGGTCCGGTTGTTCCCGCGACGGTGTGCGCGGCGGTCTCGGCCGTGTGCGCTCCGCCCGGATCGCCGCCGAAAGTGGTTGCCGTCGTGCCGGACTCGTTCGTCCGTGTGGGAGGCGCCGTGTACCAGGGCACATTCGGCGAGGTGATGTGGGACGCGTGGTATCCGGGGAGCAGGACTTCGGCGGCCGCCTCGGTGAACTCCCGGCAGGTGGAGTAGCGCGCGGCCGGATTCTTGGCCAGCACCCGGGCGAAGATCGCGTCGATGGCGGGCGGCAGGTCGGGGCGCACCGCCGTGACCCGGGGCGGGGGCTGGTGCAGGTGGCCGAGCATGACCAGGGACGGTTGCGCCGCGGGATAGGGGTTCTGGCCGGTGAGCAGTTTGTAGAACGAGCAGCCGAGGCTGTAGATGTCCGAGCGTGGGTCCAGGGGCAGGCCCGCGAGCTGCTCGGGCGGGGCGTAGTCGATCGTGGCCACGAAACTGCCGGTCTGGGTGAGTTCGGTGGTGTCGGTGACGCTTTTCGCGACGCCGAAATCGCCGAGCAGCGCCCGCTCCTCTTCCCCGTCGTGCTGGGTGAGCAGGAAATTCGCCGGTTTGATGTCCCGGTGCAGCAGACCCGCGCGATGCGCGTGGTCCAGGCCCCGGCCGACCTGGGCCGTAATGGTCAGTGCGCGAAGGGGTGTCATGGCGGCCGGGTCGCGGCGGAGTTCGGCGGCGGCGTCGCTGCCCCGCACGTACTGCATGGCGATCCAGAGGTGGCCGTCCTCCTCGCCGCGATTGTGCACCGCGACGATGCTCGGATGATCCAGTGCCGCAACGACGTCCGCTTCGCGCTGGAAGCGGCCCCGGAACTCCCGGTCGTGTGAGAGCTCGGCGGAGAGCACCTTGAGCGCGTCCATGCGCGGCAGGCTCGGATGCTTGCCGAGGTAGACGGTGCCCATCCCGCCGGAGCCGAGCACTCGGACGATCCGATATCCGCCGAGCAGGGCGCCGGCACGAAGCGTCATCTACTCGGGCTCCTGAATCATCTCGCGGGCGGTGCCGTCGCGCGGTCGGCGGCGCGCCCGCGAGCCTACCGATTACAGGCTGTTCGCGAGCAGCGCGTACTGCGCCGCGATCTTCTGCCGCACCTCGGGTTCGTCATCGCTGCTGACCACGCCGATGTAGCGCTTGTAGGTGACGTAGCAGCGGTTCTTGTACTCGGTTTCGGTGTCGCCCTTGCTGTTCAGCTGCACGCACTTCGCGCCGGGGACGTCGTTGGGCGCGCCGATGCTGTCGTAGTGATCGCTCTCGTCGGCGACGAGGGCGTCCAGCAGCGTGGTCGCGCCGGCGTCGTCGCGGGTGCGGATGACCGAGGCGGTGTCGACCGTGGCGATACCGTCCGCGCCCGTCTCGTTCACCGCCTGCTGGATCTTGCCCTGGTTGTTGGCGCTGTGCACGATCTTGGTCCCGCCGTAGGCGGCGAAGGTGCGCGGTTCCGGCGTGCCGTCGCCCCGTTCGGTGACCACGGCCCGGGCAAGCAGATTGTCCGGATCCACCTCGAGCTCGGGAAGATTGGACTCGGGGGTGGGCGCGAACTTGGCCAGCACCGGAACCTGGGCGTCGAAGGTCTTGCGGACCCACTCCAGCAGGTCCTTCTCATCGGCGGCGGGGCGCTGGATGAACAGCGAGATCACGAACTCTTTGTAGGGCAGGAACGCGCCGATGGTGGGCACGCCCGGGCGCCAGTGGATGAACGAGTCCGGGTACTGGCTCAGGGTGAGCTTCTTGTTCAGGTCGGGAGCGACACCGAAGTCGGCGTCCTCGAGTTCGCTCGCGGCGGTCTTGGCGGTGCGCTCGTTCCCGAAGCGCAGCACCATGTTGGTGATCGTGGTCGCGCCCGCCGGATCCGGCTTGCCGGGCTCGTCGACCTTGTCCGAGCCGCTGGCGGCGAAGGCCGTGATCAGCTTGTTGCGATCCAGGACCGCGCGCGAGGGCGCGGCGAGCGCGACCTTGGTGGCGTCCTCGGTGCCGACCGTGGCGCGGCCGCCGCGGCCGTAGGTGAGCGAGGGGTCGATGCCGACCGTGGGCACCACGGCGTCGGCCATCCGGAAGCCTTCGAGCAGGGCGCCCTGACCGTTGGCGTCCTGCGGGTACGAGAACTTGTCGACCGGGTAGGAGCCGACCGCCAGGGTGCGGACGTCGAGTTCCCCGGCGACCGGCGTGCCGTCGATGCTGCCGCAGGCGGTCAGCAACAGCGCGGCCAGCGACAGACATGCGGCGAAGAGTGGTTTGCGCGCTGTGCGAACCATGTCAGGTCCTCGATCCTCCCGTACGGTGCATTCAAAGTAGCGGACGAACCCGGCGGCCGGTGGGCCGTCGCGCATCGTCGCGCTCCCTACCCCTCATCGTCCGATGGCGGCCCGGACGTAACGGATCCGGGCCACGTAATCTGGTGCGTGTGCTGAACATCCCGTGCCGCGCGAACACCGGGGGCCGGTTCCATTGATGGATCGGCAGGTCGAGGTAGTCGCGGGCAATCACATCGTCGCCCGGGTGGCCGGTGCGGTCATCCTGGTCGCACACCGCGAACCGGGTGCGCCGACCGCGCGCTCGCGGGCGGCCGTCGCCGCGACCGCGCTCTCCGAACTGGTGGCCGAGGCCACCCGCCTGGCCCCGGACGGACCGGGCAGGCAGGTCGCGCGCCAGGCCACCCGCTGGCTGATGAAGGACGCCGAGCGCATCTCCCCGGGCGAACCGATCGAATTCGGGATCCTGTCCGCCGCCGAGACGGGCGGGGTGGCGATCTTCCTGCACGGTTCGGTGACCGCGGTGCTGGCCGGTGCGCAGCTCGAGTACTACCGCGGCAGCGACGCCGCGTTCACCGTGGACCGGGTGGCCGCGCATCCCGCGCGCGCCGCGGCGCTGCTGATCGACGCGGGCAAGCGCCGGGCGCCCGAGCTGCCCGAACGCGGAATCGGTTCGCTCATCGAGGGCGTGGCGGTCGCGGCGGGCGCGGTCGTCTGGTTCGAGGGCGACCCGGTCACCCCGTGGCTGCCCGTGCGCGGCGACGGCGCGCGGAGTGCCGCGGCCCCGAACGCCGCCCGGCCGAGCCGGCCGTTGCCGCCCACCGCCTCCTATGACCCGGAGCCGGAAACGGCCGCGCGGGAACCGTATTCGGAAGCGGACCCGAATCTCACGCCCACCCGGACCTCCAATCGCATTCCGACCGAATCCGATACCGAGCTGGGTGCACCGCCCGCCACCGCCGAATTCGATCCGCGCACCGATGCACTGCCCGCCACGGCGGGTTTCGACCCGGCCGCCGAATCACCCAGCGTGCCCGGCGGATTCGATCCGCATCACGCGCCCACCGAGACCGGCGGCACCAACCCCGCGCCGAAACCGGACCCGGGACTCCAGCGCCGCCTGGAGGCCACGGCCAAGGCCGCCGCGCTGACCACCAAGGTGCTCGGGTTCAAGTGCGCGCGTGCGCATCCCAGCGATCCGCGCGCCGCGTTCTGTTCGGTATGCGGCATGCCGGTGGATCAGACGCAGCAGGTGAGCGAGGTGATCCGGCCGCCCCTGGGCATGCTGGTGCTCGACGACGGCATGACCTACATGCTGGCCGCCGACGCGGTGGCCGGCCGCGATCCGGAGTTCTCCGACGCCGCCCGCGGCGGGCTGGTGCCCCTGAAGATCGACGACAATTCCGGCGGCATGTCCCGTGCGCACGCGGAGATCCGGCTGGTGAATTGGGATGTCACGGTGCTGGATCGGGGGTCCACCAACGGCACGCGGGTGCGCCTGCCGGGATACCGGGATTGGGTGCGGCTCCAGCCCGGGCAGCCCATGACGCTGATTCCCGGCGCGGAGATCATGCTGGGCAACCGCATGCTGCGCCTGGAACCGGTCGCGCCCCCGCCCTTCGGCTGAGCGCGGGATTGCCCGGCGGTACGCGGTATTCCCGCGCGGCGCCTGGTATCCCGCTGCGAACGCCTGGTATCCCGCTGCGAACGCGTGGTATCCCGCTGTGAAAAGCGATATCCGGGCCGCGGGGTGCGGTATCGCGCTCTCGGGAAAAGTATTACGAATACCGCGACGTGCAGGTGTTCTGGTTGCCCAGGACACCGGCGCGGAAGGCGTCCACCCGCGAGAACCCGCTGGGCACCGTGTTGCCGTCGGTGTCACTGGCCGCCAGCCCGTCGGTGAGCAGGCCCGAGACCGCCTCGTCCAGATCGCCCGGCGACAGGCTGATATCCCCGTCGGCCTTGGATCTGTTGGGATCGGCCAGTTTTCCGGTGATCACCCCGGCCAGACAGGCCGCGCGCAACGCGGTCTTGGCGCCCTTGAGTTTCTGCCCCTCGCTCTGCTGCACCGCCAGCGCGTACCGCGAGATGAACACCACGTACGCGGTGAAATCGCCGGTCACCTTGACCGGAAGACCGTCCTGTTCATCGGTGTTGGCCTCGCCGCGATCACGGAGCGCGGGCAGATCGGTGCCGATGGTATTGGTGGCGGGGCAGTAGGTCACCGGTGCGGTGTCCTTGCCGTTGCGGCACTTCAGGGTCGCGCCGTCGTAGGTGTACTCGGGGGCCTCGTCGATCGGCATGATCGCGGCCATGGCCTTGGCCATCTCGTCGAGGTTGCTTCGCGCCACCTCGGATTCGCCCATGGTGGTGTCGTTGCCGAAGGTCTGCGGCAGGTTGCCGCGGCGGCGCTCGATCTCGTCGGTGTCGATGGCCTTGCAGCCCTTGGCGCCGTCGGTGAAGCCGATCTGCACCGCGGTCACGCGCTCGAAGGCCGAGCCGTGCACGCTCTCGGGATCCTCGGGATTGTCGTCGCGGATGGCGACAGTCGCGGCCAGCACCGCGTTCAGCCCATCCGAGGTGTTGATCGTGAAGTGCTTCGACTTGCCCTCGGCCACATGGCGAATGAACGCGCCGGCGAAGCAGTCGGCCTGCTGTTCCTTCACGATGGTCGGGGTCTTGCGGCTCACGATCTTGGCGATGCTCTGGATGGCGTGCCCGTATTCGTGGGCGATGACGGTGACCACCGACATCTTCCCGAAGCTCTCCTGCACCGCGGGCAACAGCACGGTGCGATCCCAGCCGATGGTGTGGTCGAGACTGCAGTACGCGGCGTTGACCAGCCGGTAGGTGCTCTCCTCGCAGAACTGCACCTGTTGCGAGCGTGGGGCTTTCGCGCTCCAGGACACCAGCTTGGTGACCCGCACGAAATCGCCCTCGAAGTCCTTGCTGAACTCACCGCCCCAGTACGCCTCGATGTCTTCGATCGCGTTCATGACGAGCCGGTCGATATCGCCGTTGTCGGTGTTCTCCGCGCGTAACGGGCTGTCGGGCACCCCGCCGCGCGGGCCGCTGGGGCCGCTCGTGGTGGGCAGGCCCGCGACCTTGAACGGATCGTCGTAGATCGAGACGGCGCGACCCGGCACATTGCGGGTGCATCCGCAGACGACCACCGCGATACAGGTGAGCAGGAGCAGCATCACCGTCGCCCGACGCTTCCCCACGTCCACTCCCTCACGGTCCGACCCTGTTCCGCCCCACCGGCCGGCCCCACGCATATTATCCGGCTCGTGGCCCGCGGCCCGGGTCAGCTGTCCGATCGGTCATCGGACCGGCGGTGATTCGCCGCCGGCGCGGCCGCTCGGCGGGCAATCCGTGATGCGCCCTTGACCGCCTCGAGACTCATCTGGCTCCCGGCGAGGTAGCCGGTAGTATCCGGGCCATGTCTTCACCGGGGGCGCAGCAGATCACCGTGCGTCATGAAGGAACCGATCGGGTCTTCGACGCAAGTCAGCAGATCACCATGGGGCGGGCGCCCGAGGTCACGCTATTCGTGGACAGCCCGCTCGTGTCGCGAGTGCACGCCACACTGTCCTGGCGGGGGAACGGGTGGGTGCTCGCCGACAACGGCAGTACCAATGGTGTTTTCGTGGACGCGCGGCGGATCGGTCAGCCGCTGACCATCGACCGGCCGGTGCAGGTGCGGCTGGGGGACGCCATCACCGGCCCGCTGCTGCACCTGGTGCCGCAGGGCGCGCAGCCGCAGTACCGGCCGCC